>NZ_PYME01000006.1:0-247910 GCF_003025515.1 Photobacterium gaetbulicola
CATCCATGCCCGCGTACTTTTTACGCCAGAGGTAGAATGTGGCATCAGAAATATTGTGCTTGCGGCATAATTCTTTGACGGGCAAACCCGCCTCCGCTTCCTTGAGAATGGCAATGATCTGCTGTTCGTTGAATCGCTTCTTCATATTCACCTTCCTTCTTATAAGATGAACATTACTAAGTTATGGCTGGATTAGAAAGCGGGGAGCAGGTCAGAGTCGGTAATGCTTGAAAACTCCCAGAAGTAATCAAAACCATCCAAATATCTTCAGCTACTGATAGTGCATCACAACGCAACGTAAAAGTCCCTCAATTTGCTTCATTAATGTGTCTAGAACAGACCAAGCTCTGTTTAATGCAATAGCTAATATTTGAGGAAGTGAAAAAAATTTTTTTAACCCCCTTGAACTTGATTTCATCGCCCCTATTTTTCTGATAGAGAGCACAAGGTAGCGCTCTCAGTATCACTTATATGTCTTTTATTTTTTGTAACTATAGGAGGCTAACCTCATGAATATTCGTCCTTTAAATGACAGGCTGATTGTCGAAAGACTGGAAGCAGAAAGCAAGTCTGAAGGAGGAATTGTACTTACATCCCAATCCGTCAAGAAATCCAACCGGGGGAAAGTTGTTGCCGTCGGCTTGGGCCAGCGACTGGAGAATGGTGAACGAGCAGCTATGGATATAAAAGTGAACGACACCGTCATTTTCAATGACGGTTATGGCGTTAAATCTGAGAAAATCGATGGTTCGGAGTACTTAATCCTCTCTGAATCTGATGTGTTAGCAATCGTTGAGTAATTGATTTTTATTTATTTTTTGGGGAGATAATCATGACTGCAAAAGATGTTTTATTTGCTGATGAATCGCGTCAAAAGATGCTTAAAGGTGTGAATTTACTGGCCGATGCGGTTAAGGTCACTCTGGGCCCTAAAGGGCGGAATGTGGTCTTGGACAAATCTTTTGGTGCCCCTGCTATCACCAAAGATGGTGTATCCGTGGCAAAAGAGATCGAGCTAGAAGATAAGTTCGAAAACATGGGTGCACAAATGGTAAAACAGGTTGCATCAAAGGCCAACGATGAGGCTGGTGACGGTACCACAACGGCAACCGTATTGGCTCAATCATTAATTAACGAAGGATTGAAAGCGGTCGCCGCGGGAATGAATCCAATGGATCTCAAACGTGGTATTGATAGAGCCACGGAGGCCGCGGTAGAGAAGTTACGAGAGATATCTCAGCCATGCAGCGACAAAGGATCCATCACTCAGGTAGGTAGCATTTCTGCTAACAGTGATAGAGATATCGGTGAAATCATTGCTGAAGCAATGGATAAAGTCGGTCGCAATGGTGTTATTACGGTAGAAGAAGGTCAAGGCCTTATCAACGAACTTGCTGTTGTCGAGGGTATGCAATTCGACCGAGGTTATCTGTCCCCTTATTTTATTACTAACCAGGAGGCTGGCACGGTAGAGCTAGATAACCCCTATATTCTTCTAGTAGACAAAAAAGTCAGTAATATCAGAGAACTACTCCCAGTACTTGAAAGTGTTGCGCAGCAATCTCGTTCACTACTTATCATTGCCGAAGATATCGAAGGAGAAGCGCTCGCCACACTGGTAGTGAATAATATGCGTGGAATTGTTCGAGCGTCGGCAGTGAAAGCGCCCGGCTTTGGTGATAACCGAAAAGCAATGATGGAAGACATCGCGGTACTGACAGATGGGACGCTCATTTCTGAAGACCTTGGTCTTGAACTTGAAAAAGTTACATTGGAGCAGCTGGGTAGTGCGAAGAAAGTCACGATTACTAAGGACGCAACCACCATCGTGGGCGGTGTTGCAAAAGAAGACGTAATAAAAGATCGTGTTGTATCTATAGAGAAGCATATTGAAACCACAACATCTCAATACGACAAAGAGAAACTTCAACAGCGTATTGCCAAACTTGCTGGCGGCGTGGCCGTGATAAAAATCGGTGCAGCGACAGAAGTTGAGATGAAAGAGAAGAAAGATCGTGTTGATGATGCTCTGCACGCAACCCGTGCTGCCGTAGAAGAAGGTATCGTCGCAGGCGGTGGTGTTGCTCTGGCTAAGATCGGCTATGAATTAGGAGACCTTAAAGGTGACAATGACGACCAAAATGTGGGTATCCGTGTTGCCTTACGGGCTATGGAAGAGCCACTTAGACAAATTGTGACCAATGCTGGCGGTGAGGCCTCTGTGGTAGCAAATGCCGTAAGAACTGGCGATGCCTACTATGGCTTTAATGCTGCAACGGGTGAGTACGGGAATATGATTGATATGGGTATTCTCGACCCAACCAAAGTGACCCGCTCGGCGCTTCAGTTTGCTGCATCTATTGCTGGCTTAATGATAACGACTGAAGCAATGATTTCAGAGCACGTTAAAGAGAAGGAGTTCACCGACTAACTCTTATAAAGGCATAAGCGGGTAATTGATTACCCGCTTATATCAACCTAGTATTTAGCCATAGAGTTTTAGAATGAATATATAAAAATGGAATATTTCAATAATCATTTAATAAAAATATTTTATATTAATTCAGTTGATCTTTGTGTTCTTTAATACTATAAAAAGAGTGAAATGGTTGTCTGATTAGAAACCATTTTTTCACAAATTGTTTTTATTTTATGTTGCTTCTTATGGAGGATATATTATGAACTCAATTGACCTATCTCCACTATATCGCAATAGTATTGGTTTTGACCGTCTAGCATCATTAATTGACCATGCGTTAACCAGTGAAAATGCTGTGAACGGTTACCCCCCATACAATATCGAAGTTCTGAGTGATAACCGCTATGCCATTAGTCTGGCTGTAGCCGGATTTGTTCAGGAAGAGCTCGATATACAGGTAGAAAAGGGCGTGTTGACTGTGCGTGGACATAAAAACTCTGACGAAGAGCGGAAATATCTCTATCAGGGTATAGCTAATCGTACATTCGAACGTAAATTTAATTTAGCTGACTATGTTGAAGTTATCGATGCCGACCTTTTTAACGGTTTGTTGACCATTACTTTGGTAAAAGAAATTCCTGAAGCGATGAAACCTAAATCCATTTCCATTAACAACAATGGAAAAGTATTAGAACATAAAGCTGAAGAAAAGCGAACCAAAGAAGGTGAAGTTGCCTAATTAGCATGGAGGGTGCGAATAGCAGCACCCTCACTTTTACTGTTAATTAATATTAACCTGAATATGGGGGGATTTCATGAACATTGAAAAGCTAAAACCCTGGAATTGGTTTAAACATGAAGAGAGCTCAACTAATCAGATCCCAGTTTCAAAAAGTGAAGCTTCTTCTGATGTTAGCCAAGGAACTACCACTATCACATCACCTCAGCAAAGTGCTGTAGGTTCGTTGTTACAGCTACATCAGGAAATGGACCGTTTGTTTGATGATGTGTGGCACTCATTTGGAATGCCGGGCACATCGCGACTAACTCGCCCCAACTCACTGTTTGAACAGAGCTTGGTTGGTGGGCACTCATTAGATACCATTCGTGCAAAGCTGGATGTGTCGGGAAGTGAAAAAGAATATGAAATTTCCGTTGAATTACCTGGTCTTTCAGAAGGCGACATTCAGATAGAGCTGAATACCAATACGCTTGTGGTGAAAGGCCAAAAGCAGGAGGAAAAGGAAACCAAGGGTAAGCAATACTATCGCGTGGAGCGAAACGTGGGGACTTTTCAACGTACCTTATCCTTGCCTGATGATGCTGACAAAGAAGCTATATCCGCGAATATGAAAAATGGTTTATTGATTATTAAGATTCCGAGAAAAGCACTACCACAGGATGAGGTAAAACGCATTTCCATCTCATCATAAATACAACTGGAGGCGGCTAAGGCTGCCTCCTCTTAGAGTTTATTGTTACCAAGGTAAATGCCATTATGTTAATAAGACTGATTCATATCACTCTTTTTCTTTTATTATTTTTTTGCGGTTCGGTTCATGCCACTTTGCCCGATGTGATTACTGATGAAAAAAAAGTGTATGAAAATATATTGAGAGGAGATTATAACAGCGCTGTCATTTGCCCTGATATAGCACCGGCGTTACTTGACGGTATACAGCTAGAAAATACTATTAACGAAGCTGGCATCAGAGTTTTGGGTGTTGCTCCAAACTCAAAGGCTGCATTCAGTGGAATACGTCAAGGCGATATTATCTTCACAGTAAACAGGAAAAAGGTTAACGATATCCGTTCTCTTGAATCATTTATAACTGGCAAAGATAGCGTATCAATGAATGTGTTTAGAGGGGGAAGGCTACAATTTATAGTCCTTCAATAAAAACTGGAAGGGGGTAACATGGCTAAAAAAATAAGTAAGTCTTTAAATAATGTCTTGCTGATTTGTGAGACGAGTACAAATGTTGAAGGTTTCATTCGTCTATTCAATAGTTGTGACTTTTATGTTGATGTTCGACATGATAATTTGCAGGATGTAGATTTTGGTCAATATGGAGCAGTTGCGCATATTACAAATTCATCGGATTCCTTGACTGCTTTATTAGGGCATAGATTAGAATCAGTAAAAGATGAAGAATGGATTTTAATTTCCGGAGAAAATGATGATCTGCATTGTACGGTTCAGGTAACTGCACTAGCCTCTGAAGAGCTGAGACTTTACATAAGAACTTTATGGGCAAATTTTAATATCGCTTAATTTTACTTATTATAAATATGGCTATACCTTAAGTTCAAATAACTCTATATTTTTTTTAGCTCTAAACTACCTACTTTGGTCATGATTTATTACTATCTTATAAAAATAAGTGCAGTAAAGGTAAATAATGCAGAGAATAATGTGTTTTCCAAGAAACTAGGGGCTTGGAATAATAAAGTTAATTAAGAGCTTGCTAAATTAGAAATAACTGTAACTCAGTTTTGTCCAAATCAGAGTTACGTTGAAGGGCGTAACTCTAGCTTTTCAACTTTTTGAAACAGTGCATAAGCCCTAGTGACAGCGTAACATGGATTTTTCTCTCATTTTTATCATTTACCACCACCGAAGCCTAAATCCCCTGTTTTTGAAAAAGCCCGTTTGATATAACCATGAAGTCTTTAGACCGCTAGACCCTTAAGTTTATGATTAGGAACAAGTAAAATTCCCATTATGCTGCTCAGCTATCTAGAAGTCTTTCCGGCTTTCTTTGGGCATTTCCGGTTTATTACCTTCTTTCCCAAAATCTTCTATCCCCATCTGGGTATTTAGCTTTAGCGTTATATACTTTAGTATATAACGGTGTTTTTGCTCTTAGGATCACCAAGATGAAGTGCTGGAAGGGGACTGTAGCTGCTATCGTTATGTCAGCTATGCCTGTTATGCCGTTTTCAACTATTGCCGCCGAGAAGGTTACCGTGTTTGCCGCCTCGTCGCTGACCAATGCGATGAACGATGTCGTATCAGCCTATGAGCAAACAACGGGTGAAAAACCAGTGGTTTCTTACGCATCGTCCTCGGCGTTGGCTCGTCAGATTGCACAAGGCGCACCAGCCGATATCTATGTCTCGGCCAATGAGAAGTGGATGGACTACTTGTCAGAGCAAGGTGCGATAGAAGACTCGACCAGAAAACCGCTATTGCACAATAGCTTGGTGTTAGTTGCCCCCAACGATTACCCTCAGCAGCAGGTTACGTTGAGTGCTTCGCTCGATCTTACAAAAGCCTTAGATGGTACCCGTCTGGCAGTAGGTGATCCGAACCATGTACCTGCAGGGATCTATACCAAAGAAGCCTTGCAGAATATTGGATTATGGCAGCAAGCTCAGCGCCTGCTGGCTAGGGCCAATAATGTCAGAGGTGCATTGTTGCTGGTAGAAAGGCAAGAAGCCTTACTGGGTGTGGTATACAAAACAGATGCACTGGTTTCCAACCGAGTGAAAATTGTCAGCGAATTCCCTGCTGATAGTCATACAGCTATCCGTTATCCGGTTGCTATGGTGAAAGGGCGTCAAAATAAGAGTACACAAGGCTTTTATGATTTTCTCAATTCAGAAGAGGCGGCGGCAATTTTCACCGAATACGGATTCGGGGACGTTAAGTGATGCTGACAGAGTATGAAGTGCAAGCGTTATTGCTGAGCTTGAAAATCGCCAGCGTTGCTGTTGTTGTAAGTTTGCCTTTTGGTGTTGTTTGCG
This sequence comes from Photobacterium gaetbulicola, assembly GCF_003025515.1. NCBI lineage: Bacteria > Pseudomonadati > Pseudomonadota > Gammaproteobacteria > Vibrionales > Vibrionaceae > Photobacterium > Photobacterium gaetbulicola. The sequence goes on from NZ_PYME01000006.1 coordinate 6,170, forward strand.
CTTGGTTGCTCGCCCGCTGCCAATTTGTGGGAAAGTCATTGCTCGATGGCCTAGTGCACTTACCTTTGGTACTTCCTCCGGTGGTTATTGGCTATTTGCTACTGGTGGTTATGGGACGTCAGGGTATTATTGGAAAAGTGCTTTATGAGTGGTTCGGCCTAACATTTAGCTTCAGCTGGCGCGGGGCCGTACTCGCTGTTGCGGTGGTCTCTTTCCCATTGATGGTTCGCTCTATCCGGTTGGCACTCGAAGGCGTTGATCACAAACTGGAGCAGGCGGCGCGAACTTTGGGCGCCAGTCCGCTAAAAGTGTTTTTCACGATTACACTGCCGCTTACTTTACCAGGGATACTGACAGGGGCCATTTTGGCCTTTGCCCGTGCCTTGGGCGAATTTGGCGCGACCATTACCTTTGTGTCCAATATTCCGGGGGAGACCCAAACCATCCCGCTGGCGATGTATTCCTTTATCGAAACCCCGGGGGCCGAGGAGCAAGCAGCTAGGCTCTGTGTGATCGCGATTGTTATTGCGCTAGCATCAATACTGGCGTCGGAATGGCTGTCGCGTGTGGCTAGGCACCGTTTGGAGGCCAGATGATCGTTATTGATGTGAAGCAAAAGCTGGGTGAGCTGGATATGGATATCAAGCTTGAGTTACCCATGCAGGGGATCACGGCTATCTTCGGTCGCTCGGGAGCAGGCAAAACCTCCTTGATCAACGTGCTTAGCGGCTTGTCGAAGCCCGATTCCGGTTCGATTTCACTCGGTCAGCACGTCCTGTATAGCCAGCAAGCAGGCATTAACCTGCCGCCCGAGAAGCGCCGGATCGGTTACGTATTCCAAGATGCCAGACTGTTCCCACACTATACCGTTGAGGGGAATTTGCTTTACGGCTGCAAAAGTGAAAAGTCCGATCAGTTTCATTCCGTTACACACCTGCTGGGTATCGAGCACTTATTAAAGCGCTATCCCGCCTCTTTGTCTGGTGGTGAGAAGCAGCGCGTGGCAATAGGCCGCGCGCTGCTGTCCAATCCATCACTGTTGCTGATGGATGAACCCTTGGCATCACTTGATCTACCCCGCAAGCAAGAGCTAATGCCTTATCTGGAGCGGCTGGCCAAAGAGGTTAAAATCCCGATTGTCTACGTCACCCATAGCTTGGACGAAATTCTTCGTCTGGCCGATCATATGGCGATGATTCATCATGGGAAGGTTGTGGTCTCTGGCCATATCAACAGTGTTTGGGGCTCTCCTGAAATGCGGCCTTGGCTACCGGCCAAAGAGCAGAGTTCGCTGTTGAGTGCTCGCATTAACCATCACCACCCGCACTATGGTCTTACCCAGGTAATGCTCAACCATGATGCTTATTTATGGGTTAACCGGTTGCAAAGTGTTAGGGGAGAGTGGGTTAGGGTTCGTGTTCATTCGAATGATGTGTCGCTGACCAAGGCTAAACCTGAGCAAACCAGCATTCGGAATATTCTCGCAGCAAAGATAGATAAAATTCATCCGGTTGATGAACAAGAGCGTGTTGAGGTGCGCCTGCGGGTCGGGGAGGCACAATTGTGGGCCAATATCACCAAGTGGGCCGCAGATGAGCTGCATTTGTCGGTTGGAGACAAAGTTTTTGCCCAAATTAAAGGGGTGAGTGTCACGCAGGAAGACTTGGCGTCCATGTAGCCACCTTCATGTTGGCGTGTATTTGAAAAGTACCGATTAATATTGGTACTTTTTTATTTGTGAGTCGGACAATATAAAAATTGATTAAGTGCTAATGTATATATATATGCTTTTTTTATTATTGTTTTTATGTCTTTGATTTTTATTTTACCTTGTTATTTCTGTTTTTCATCCTCATTTTGAATGGAATGCTGGACAGTTTGGTTTGTTTAGTCTTGCATTGGCCAACATGGTATCACCATTCATTTAAGTTATTTTAATTCAAAATCTTACTCTTGATTTTATCAATGAAGACACGACGGCTGATTGTTAATTGTTTGTCAGGTTGGTGAGAATATCACCGTTGCATATTGAATGGTTAAGGAAGGATTAAGTATAGTGTGTTTCGTAAAAAGTGAGTAGCAAAATTATTTATTGTGTTTTATTAGGCTAAATAAATACTATCCTTATATTGTTATTATTGTGCCTAATAAAACATATCAAATGCAAACAAGGTATGTTATGAAAGTTTTACCCTTATTCGTTTTGTCATCATTGTTATTAGTGGGATGTGGTTCTGGTGGTTCGAGCTCTTCTGCATCTTCTGATAGTGATAACCCTGGTACCCCGTCTCATTTGCCTGAAAGTGGTGGTGATGACTCCGGCACAAGTCCTGGTGACGATAACAATGCCGGTAGTGGCGGCGATGATAACACCGGCGGTGGTGACGAGGGTAATACAGACCCAAGCCCGGGTGATACGTTTGCCGAGCAGATGCTTTATGCGGTTAACCAAGCGCGCTCACAATCACAAGTGTGCGGCTCTACAACTATGCCTGCCGTTCCAGCCCTAGAATGGGATTATGACTTGGAGTCGGCGGCGATACGCCATTCCAGCGATATGGCGAATAATGGCTTTATGAGCCATACAGGTTCAGATGGAAGCTCTCCTGAAGACCGAATCAATGCGACAGGCTATTCGTGGAGCACTTGGGCAGAGAATGTAGCGGCTGGCCAGAAAGGTATTGATGCTGTTATGGCAGCCTGGATGAAGAGTGAAGGCCACTGTAAAAACATCATGAACGGCAATGTCACTGAGATGGGCGCAGCATTTGTTGAAAACCCAGATACTCAATACGGGATTTACTGGACGCAGGTGTTTGCCAAGCCGCGTTAATTAGCACTATCATGAAAAGCCGCCAACAATTGGCGGCTTTATTTGATTTAATTTGGCATGATTACCGCAACTTTTCCATCACTAAAATAATGATTGGATTTGGAAAAAGCGATAGGCTCTGCTAAGTTTCTTAATTCGGTACGCCAAGCTAATACTTCAGCATTTTTCATTAGCGTGTCCCGCTCTTGATCGGTATCTGGGTCAATGCCGTGTAGAATGGTGATTAATCCCTTGTAATGAGCAAGTTTGAGTCTGTTATCATAACTAATTGAAGCAACCCAAATATCCTGGCCTGTCTGTTCTGATTTTCCAGCAAACCACCATCGGATATGCCGGCGGTTAATCAAGTCGCCTTTAATTTGATAGGCTAATAATTGTGGTTGTTGGTTCCAATATAAATCTGAAATTGGTGGCTGTTGTTTGGCTATTAATTCAAGGTACTGAGATAAATTCAGAGTATCACGAGAGAAGGTTTTGTTTTTCACCCAGCCTAGCTCTTCCATTAAGGTACTTGGGTGTTCGCCATATAAAACAATATTTATTGGTTGCGCTTTATATACCGGAGACAGCCCCGGATAAACGGTGTAGCTTAAATTATCTAGTGTGATTTTGTCATCCTGCAAGGCTGTAATATTACTGTTAGCTTGTGCCTTGGAGAGCCATTCAATTTGGTAGGCATCGCTATGAAAAAAGTGGTAGTAGTTTGCCGCGCCCAGTGCCGTAAGCCAGCAGAAAGTTATCAGCAACCATTTTCTCCAGCGATAAACACGGTAAAGTATTACCGTTGCTAGCAGAGAAATAAGGCCTGCTGTTAGCAGGACACTGTGTTCTTGAAAAAATAACCCTATGGCCTGCCAACTTGGTATTACGTCAACTCCTTTGCCGATAAAGAATCCAGCAAGCGTGAATTGGCCAACTCCCAGTATCAAACCGATGGATGAATATAAAGTGAACGTTGACCATCGCATGGCATAGCTGCCTGCGATAAAGGGCATTATCCAGGCGACAGGGCCAAGTAGACGTGAAGCTGTCACAATCCATGGCCCTTTTGTTTGCAGGATTAATCGTGCTTTGGCGATCGGACGTTTTGTTTTGTTGAATTTACTCACTAACCAGCGTCGCCCTCGAGCGCCAAAGCGGCGACCAATGAAAAAGCTAATTTGATCGCCAATGAAGCCCCCGGCGAGCACTGCTAGTACCCCGTAGATAGCCCCATGACTGAGTAGGTAACCAGCAGCGAGCAAGAAGGGTTCACCAGGAAAAAACAGATTGGGACCGATCAGGGCATCAAGCAAGCTGCCGCCAAAATACCACCACCAAGCAACGTCATGCATGACTTATTTAGCATCCTTGTAATGATCAAATTTATACTCCATTTCGCTGTTGCGCATTTCGCCCATGAAAAAGCGGCGGACATTGGCTCTAAGGTAGGTCAGGCCCATTTTGACCAAACCATCTTGCTCCAAGCGGCGAGGGTCAAACCAAAAGCTCACCGGGATCATTCTATAACGCCAGGTTTTAGCTGCTCGCTTGGCGTAGTCGCAGTCTTCACAAAGCACGATGCTTTGGTCAAAACCGCCAATCTCTTTGTGGGCACGTTTGGTTGAAAACATGCAGGCGCCGACGGCCGTGGGGAAGAAAAATGAGGTAGTGAATAGTCCGGCGTTAAATAGTGCATATCCAAGCCGATAACCAATCGATAAGTCTTTGGCCGTCATATAGGCCCCTGCAACTTCAAGTTTGCGGTTATCTAACTCGTAAAGTGCATTGGTCAGGAATGTAGGGCTCAAGCGCACGTCGGCATCAAGAAAAATTAGCCGTTCATGCTTGGCAAGTTGTGCGCCTGTATTACGACCAAGGCTGGTTCCGCGCTCGCGCATTTTGTGGACGGTCAAGCTGGGTAGGGCTTGTTCAAAACCTCTGGCGACCTCACAAGTGTTGTCATCACTGTTTGAATCAACAACGATAACTTCAAATTGCTGATGACTTTGTTTACTCAGATCCTCCAGTAGGCGACCAATACGTTTCTCTTCATTAAGGGTGATGATCACGATGCTTACAGTTGTCATAACTATCTCCAGTTGTTGGTACTGGAGATAGTTTGCAAGGCTTTGATTGAATTATTGCTGAGGGGTTAATTCATTTCGCATTCATATTCTTTGTCTGGCACTGCTTGGCGCTGGTAGTAAAGTTGTATTTTATCGATTAGCCAGTCAGGGTCGTCGGTAGGCAGGTCGTGGCCGGCCTCGGTGTGGAGCAGCAAGGGGATATTCCATGCCTTGGCTAAGGCTTTACTGCACGAAATATCCACCAGGGCATCTTGTTTGCTGCCAATGAGGAGAGTAATGGCTGTCGGTACAACAGCGTATTGATATCGGCTAGCAGCATAGAGTTGACGTAATGCATTAGAGGCTGAAATCGGGCAGGCTACTCGCCACTTGATCCAGTTATTGATAATACTTGGTGGAGATTGCCTGGTGGTCATGGCAAAAATGAGTGCTTCACGTTTTTGCTCGGAAATAAAGAAGTAGCGCACGATATTTTTGTATTGCTGCCATTTGAGCCTTTTATAAAATGGGGAGTAGTTGCCAAGGCTGGAGTTAATTAAAATTGCCGAATGGATCTCTTGCGGAAACTTATGCATCCATTCCAGGGCGATCATACCGCCAAGAGAAATTGCGATGATATCGACGCCATCTTCTGCGCTGAGAGTTTCAGCCAAGCGGTTGGTGTGTGATTGATAGGCAGATAGTTGGCATCTCAGATCATCAACCATCTCCGACACACTGGTAGCAGATTGTTCGCGGTAACGAGGCCCATTGCCAGCGATATCCAATGTGATGATTTCACGCTTGGGAAAAGTGGCCTTGAGCATAACGAGAAATTTACCCCAGTGACGGGTTTCACGAAGTAAGCCTCTTATGAGCAGAATAGGGCGATTGGGATCAGTAGTTATTCGATTCATGATAACTCGGGGCTGGTTTGTAAATTGGCAAGCTCAATATGATCAAGCTTTGGACAGCTGATAACCCGGCTGTTTATTGGGATGAGGGCTAAGGCTGGAGTCGGGTAGCTAACCTGCCTCTCTAGCCCTATGAGTTCGGGTAAACGTCGGTATATGTCTTCTTTACTCAATACACTTCACTCCTTTGCCTAGCTTCAAAAGTTACAAAGCGAAATCTCGCCCTCAATAGAGAATACTAGCGACTGGGTATTACTGACAAATGTCAGTATAGGAGCTGTATGGTGGAATAGGGGATCGCAGGGGGTGCAATTGCTACAATTTGGATGGAGAGCAAGCTTTTATTGTAGCAATTGCAGAGAGCATTAGTGGGATTGGCTGTATTTCTTCGCTGATTCCAGTTGGTACACTTCGATACTGTGTACCCACTTTGGACGGCTGATGAATCTAGCTATAGCGATACAAGGTAGCAAGAAGAAAAATAACGGTAATGCTTCATGTAAATAGGTATTGGCCAATACTTCTTCGTGAGTAATGAAGTTCAAAGCAGCCAAAATGCAGAAGATTAAGCCCAGAACAACCAGAATCGCAGAGATCACCAAGCCAATGCCCAATAAATCCCTTAGATATAGTTTAGAAGCATTCATATCCATTTCCTCATACAAATCTGGATAAAAATATACGCTTATTTTTGCTTCTCGTTGTGATGTCGATCACATATCTGGTTGGGCTAAAACATAGTTATTATTTTCTTGATTCAAGGCAAATTCTCAGCAAGTTGCTCGATTTTAGAACGCGTAGCGAATACCAAGTTGATAGTTGGTCATCGAATATTTATCGATTGTCGCATAGGAGAAATTAGCCTCAATCTTCATATTGTTCGAAACATTGAAGACATTACCTACGCGGTATTCATTATACTTTTCGTCAAGCTGCTCAAAGCGGAATGATGGCTCTATCATCCAATTGTCCAGCAGAAGGAGGCGTAGGCCGATGTCGGCACCCGCACCGGAATCACTGTATTTTTTATCCTTATTTCCGATGCTCTCTCCCTGTTTTAAATTGAGGTTGGCAATACCCACGGTCGAAAAGAGCGAAAGAGATGGCGAAAAGGGTTGGTAGAATCCAATACCTGCAATTTGGTGTGTGAGTGATACCTGGTTGCGCTTGGACAACTCGACTTTTCCTGCCACGTATAGTCGATGTGCGAAGTTCCAGCTTCCTTTCAGGTAGGCTCCTGCCATGCTGTCAGCAACAGTTGTTCCATGGGTATTGTCATAAAAATAATGGGAGGTGGTAAACTCATGGCTAAGCGCTGTGTATTGAAAGCCACCACTTATATAGTCGAATTCAGTTGTTGAAGTCTGAGCTTGGGCAAGAGTTGGGCTGAGTATCAAGGTCAATACAGAGAGTCTGGTCAGGATATTATTCATGGCTATATTTGGCAGCTACTTAGTGTTGCTGCTAATCATACAAGCATAAAAACATCGTTCAATATTTTATTGAACGATGTTCGTATTTAATTGTAAGCGATATTGTAATCTGGTGTTTTTTCGACCTAAAGGGCCCATTTGAAAGCGCTGTGGAAGATTGCCTTTCCGCCAGACTCAATGTTATGGCCATGGGATAGAATAATCCGGTCAAAAGGCCAGGTAAGGATTTCCTGCAGCGATTGCCGTAACCTGGTTTTGTTCTTGAACGTCCAGCGCCAATAAAGTGGCATGGCAGGGTGCTGATAACAGCTATTAGCGAGAGCCAGCGCAATCGTAAATACATTGGTGGAAGAGCGGAACCAAGCAAGGGTATCACCGACGATCAAGGTTTTGGATTCAGGATCACAAAAGATCACTTCTTCCATCCGGTCGCTGCCTCTCAGTAAAGTTTGATAGAGCTGGTGCTGCCAGATTTCAGGGCTTTTAGCACCAAGGGCATCATCAAATACAAGGTCGGTGCGTTTGTTTTGGAGGCCCGGCGGGGCAAAAAAATATGCCTCGGGATAGGCCAGCCACCACTCAGAAAGAAATAAGTGGTGGTTCATATTGGGGGTGACAATAGCTTGGATGGCACCAAGCTGGCTAAGTTCCAACTGGAGCGCGGTTGTCAGTTGGATAGGTGAGTGAATGAGCAGTTTGCCGTTATCAAGCCGGATTACTGTCATCCTTGCACCAACAGGTATGCCATTCAATTTGAATGGCATATCCTGATACCAGAGTCGATCCTTACTCCATTCTTTCATCGGTTATCCTTAACCAGATTTACTAGTGTTAGGCTAGAAGCCCATTAATTTTAGTAAATATTCCGCCGTTTCAATAGCCTGCTGTCTATTTGCGATATTAAGTTTTTGGTACAGGTTACGAATGTGGGTCTTGATTGTCGTCGATGCCACATCCAGCTCCGAGGCAATCTGCTCATTGCTGTAACCGGTATAGATAAGCCCAAGTACCTGCCACTCCCGTTGGGTCAGTGGGCTGGTACGGATGAGTTCGGGTACATCTGGCAAGTTGAGCAGTTTTTCGACGAAGTTTTCATCAAAGTGAACTGAGCGGTTACGCTCCTTGCTTGTCATTTCCCTGAGCAGTTGGCGCGCACGGTGAAGCTCTAGTTCGTTGAGTGCTTTAGTGTCAACTAACTCCTGGATCAGATCGCAGATCTGGCTACCGTCACACAGGAAGATACCCACCATGCCGGTACTGTTCGTCAGCTCGAGCGCTTGCTTGATTTGCTGCAGGGCTAACTCTCTGCGCCCCTGGCGTTTGCTCAGTACGGCTTGAACCACAAGGTTGCGGTTCTTATCAGTGATCAGGTTGTGTTTATTACAGCTCTCATCCAGCATAGTGAAAATCGCTTCGGCACGGTCGAATTCACCGATATTGACACACGCACGGCCAATGTTGCGCCACTGTAGCTGCTGGAAGTGGTTACAGGCTGCTTCCGGTTGCTCTGCATGCAGCAGCCATTGCTGGATGCTATCCATATCACTGGTCATTTGCCAGAACAACAAATTGGCCAAATCAGTATTGGCGCGCCAGTCAATGTGGTAGACCGAGCGGCTCATCAAGCTGTTACACAGGTCAAGATAGCGGCTTGCTTTGTCTATCTCGCCACGGGTGATGGCGATTCGCGCCAGCATCGAGTAGGCATGAAGTGACTTGGTCTCGTCATAGGGGGCAAGCACTTCTAAGCTTTTCAGGGCTGATTCTTCGGCTTCCTCAAGGCGATTCCAGCACCAGAGGATTTGCGCTCGAAGACGAAGCAGGAACTCGTGAAGTGGTACTTGCTGCAGGTGTTGCTCTTTAACCAGTTTGAAAGCCTGCTCAAGCAATTCATAGGCACTTTGCACATAGCCCTGGGCCAATAAAATTTCAGCCTGCTGCAGCAGCGCCCACAAAGCTTGATGGTAGACATGGTACTGGCGGGCCATTTTCTCGGTCTGCTGCATCATCGGCAGTGCGCGGCTTAGGTTGCCCAGGCAGTGATGAACTTCACCCACGACGGACGTTGCGACGATACGGCTACGGTAGGTTGTCGATGGCAGTTGGCCCAGTGCTTGCTCGGATAATATCAGTGCATCGTCCGGTTTACCTTGGTTGATAGCCACTTGCGCGCGAAGGGCATTGAATTCACCTTGCAGGGCATCATCGAGATCGATATTACGTTTGGTAAATTCGGCCTCTGTCTCCACAATCATGTCGCCAACATCGTTGTATAAATGCTGGCTTTGCAGTAGCCACATGTGGAGTAGGTTCAGGCGCGGCTGGGTGTAAAGCTCTTCAGCGTCAATTTGGCCGAGGGCATCTTGCAGCAGCTTCATTTCACCGTGGTGGAACATTTCCCAGCCAAAATCGCACAGGATGTTGATAACTAGTTTAGTATCTTCACACTTTTGAGCGTGTAGCAACGCCTGTTGAGGCGAGTTCTGCTTCAACCAGGCTTTGGCTGCCAGTGCATGCAATTCCGCCCGCTGTTGCGGAATTTGGGAATAGCGCTGGTGGCGGAGGAATTCGGCAAACAGGTTATGAAAGCGATACCAATTGTTGTCCCCCTCAAGAGTATTGAGGAACAGGCCGAAGCGGTTGAGCGATTCGAGAATGGCCAGCGCGTCACTACGCCCTGTCAGATCGGTCACCAATTGTGCATTGAACATATCAAGCACCGAGCACTGTAGCAGGAATTGCTGGGTTTCACCGTCAAGTAGGTCAAAAACTTCTTCAGCAAGGTAATCCCACAAATGGCCTCGATTAAAGCTTGCCATCGACTCGGCTGATTCAACCAAGTTATGGGGTTTTTGCTGGGCGTGCAGGGCAATCAGTTGTAGGGCGGATGGCCAACCTTCAACTTGCTGATGCAGAGACTTCAGAACATTGGCTTCGATACTTTCACCGATTCGTTTATCGAAGAAGCGAGTGGTTTCTTCTTCATCGAAGGCCAGCAGATCGTTATCAACCTCGATGAGCAAGTCACGAATGCGCAGGTTGGCTGTACCTAGCGGCGGCAGGGTACGGCTGGTCACAACTAGCGTCAGGTTGTCAGGCATATGCTTGAGGAAAAAACGCAGGCCGTCGTGAATATCGTCATTATTAATCAGGTGGTAATCATCGAGGACTACATAGGTTTGATCATGATATTCAGCCAGTTCACCGAACAGTTCGCTAAACAGGGTTGATAAGCAAGCAAACTGGCGGCGTTCTGCCATGGCCTGGGTTTTCAAGCATGCATTGTTGGTGGCTTTGTTTATTGTTTGAAGAAGATAATTTGCAAAGCGGAAGGTATCGTTGTCGTTTTCGTCAATATTAAACCAACCGGTATGCGGGTGCTCATTCAACCATTGGGCTGCCATAGTGGTTTTGCCATAGCCCGCAGGAGATCGAAACAGCACAAGACGGTAGAACGGGGCCTGCTCTAGCGTTTCCAGCAAACGGGGACGTAAAATTGCGTTATGAAGGCGTGCTGGACGAGTTAATTTAGATGGTATCCACATAGTCTTGCTATCTTATTGTAAGGTTTCAGTTCCATTGTCGCTCAGGAGCGTAGCTCTGAATGTAATATATTATCTGAGCATTTATGCCATGTAATCCTGGTTATCATTTCAAAAAATTGCAGTATGGCATTTGATCTAGTCGATAACTTTGACAGCGCATCAGGTTGAATTCAGCAAAAGATGCTAACTCATCCCTATATTTATGACACGGTTCACATATCTTAGATCTTGCAACATCATATATCTATCTAATTGCACATGGAAATGTAGTCTGTAATTGTGACTTTAAATGCATATGGATGGGTGTTTACGTCTTTCTCCACCCCATATTTTTGCATCATGTCACAGAAAGTGGGGGAGTTTCATAACTACGCCCCTACCACTCATCCCTACTCCTCCCCGAATCGGGAGGATGTTAGCGCTGATAATTACAGGCAAGATTGTCAGCAGTTGGAAATAATCCTAGAGCGAGATTGAACCATGCCTAAGAATGGTCAGACACAACAATTTAATAAAGCTGCCTTTAAAGCGGCGGTAGAAAAACACCTCACAACAACTTACGCAGCAACAGATGACACAGCGACGACTCGCAGTTGGTATCTAGCAATGGGTAAAGCGCTGGCTGAAATCAGCACCGGCAACCTATTGGCGACAGAAAAGAATCTTGCTGAGCAGAAAGCACGCAGTGTGAACTATCTTTCACTGGAGTTTCTGATCGGCCGCCTTACCGGCAACAACCTAATCAGCATGGGTCTATACGAAAACGTTGCTGAAGCTATGGAAGAGATGGGCCAGAATCTGACTGACCTGTTGGAAGAAGAGCGTGACCCTGCACTGGGTAACGGTGGTCTGGGTCGTCTAGCGGCTTGTTTCATGGACTCCCTGGCTGCACAAGAGTATCCAGCTGTTGGTTACGGTCTTCACTATGAATACGGTCTGTTCCGTCAGTCTTTTGTTGATGGTCGTCAGGTAGAAGCACCGGATGCATGGCGTGGTATCGAAGGCTACCCATGGGAAGTACTTCGTCCTGAGCTGGCACAAGAAGTTAGCCTATACGGTCATGTTGAAGCTTACACCGATGAAAACGGTGTTGAGTGCCGCCGCTGGGTACCGGGTATGACGGTAGAAGGTGTGGCATGGGACCTACCGATTGTCGGTTACGACAACAAGAGTGTTTACCCGCTACGCCTTTGGGAGTGCCGCTCAAACGCGCCGTTCAACCTAGCGCGTTTTAATGATGGTGACTATGTTGGTGCACAGTACTCGGCACTAGAAGCCGGTAACGTCACTAAAGTTCTATACCCGAACGACAACCACGATCAAGGCAAAGCACTGCGCCTGATGCAGCAGTACTTCCACTGTGCTTGTTCGGTTGCTGACATCCTTCGCCGCCACGAAGCTGCGGGTAACACTATCGAGTCCCTAGCTGAGCTGGAAACTATCCAGCTAAACGATACTCACCCAACTATCGCTATCCCTGAGTTAATGCGCATCCTCCTTGATGAGTACAAGCTAGGCTGGGACAAGGCATGGGAAATTTCGTCAAAGACCTTTGCCTACACCAACCACACCTTGCTGCCAGAAGCGCTGGAAACATGGAGCGAAGCACTGATCCAGCAGATGCTGCCTCGCCACATGGAGATCATCTTTGAAATTAACCATCGCTTCATGAAGCTGGTTGAACAAACTTGGCCGGGCAACAACGAAGTGAAGCGCAAGCTTTCCATTATTCAGGAAGGCCCACACCGTATGGTTCGCATGGCTAACCTTTGCGTCGTGAGCACTTACGCGGTGAACGGTGTTGCAGCACTGCACTCAGAGCTGGTCAAGCGCGATCTGTTCCCTGAGTTCAACGAGCTGTTCCCTGGCCGTTTGACCAACGTGACCAACGGTGTAACGCCACGTCGCTGGATCAAATACTGTAACCCAGGCCTTTCTGCGCTGATCAGTGAGAAAGTGGGTAACGACTGGCCAGCTAACCTTGAGAAAATCGCAGGCCTAGAGAAATTTGCTGACGATGCAGCGTTCCAGAAGCGCTACATGGCAGTGAAGAAAGAGAACAAGCAGCGTTTGGCTGACTGGGTTGAAGAAAACATGGGTATCGAATTGGATACGGATGCTATCTTTGATATCCAAATCAAGCGCCTGCACGAATACAAGCGTCAGCACCTGAACTTGCTGCATATTCTGGCGCTTTACCATCGCCTACTGAACGATCCAACGTTCGACATGCACCCGCGTGTGTTCTTCTTTGGTGCGAAAGCAGCACCAGGTTACGCACTGGCTAAAGACATTATCTTCGCCATTAACAAAGTGGCAGAGAAAGTGAACAACGACCCACGCCTTGGCGGTAAGCTGAAAGTGGTATTCATTCCTGATTACCGTGTCAGCCTGGCTGAAATTTTGTTCCCAGCAGCCGATGTGTCCGAGCAAATCTCGACGGCCGGTAAAGAAGCATCAGGTACGGGTAACATGAAGTTCGCCATGAACGGTGCACTGACAATTGGTACGATGGATGGCGCAAACGTAGAGATGCGCGAAGAAGTGGGCGATGAAAACATCTTCATCTTCGGTCTATTGGTTGATGAAGTGCAAAAACTGAAGGAAGAGGGCTACGACCCTTACCGTTACTACCATGCTGATAGCCTTCTACGCGCAGCACTGGATTTGTTAGAGACGGATGAATTCACACCAGGCAACCCTGGCCAGCTAGCGGCAATTCGCCATAACTTGCTGGACGGTGGTGACCCATACCTGGTACTGGCTGACTTTGCCGATTACGTGAAGACGCACGAGAAGATTGATGCGGAATACCGTGACCAGAAGACATGGGCCCGCAAGGCCATTCTGAACACGGCACTGATGAGCAAGTTCAGTTCAGACCGTAGTATTCGAGACTACGCTAACAACATCTGGAAACTAGAGCCAGTTTCACTGTAACTGCTCTAGCCTGCAAAAAGTACGAATTGATATCAGCAAAACTTTAAACATCGTAGCGGCCGCAAGGCCGCTAACGGAGAGAACGATGAAAGACGATCAAGTATTAAAACAAGTGGCAGACATGGTCGGCATTGCCGATAACTATGTCAGTGCTTGGGGGGATGAGGCGCAAGTTGACAGCGATACAATCCGTCGCCTGTTGGCAGCGCTAGGTTACGACACCAAAAGCGATGAAGCCTTGCTGGAATCGGCAAACAAGAAACTGCGCCCTGATGTGCTAGCACCAGTGAAGGTGGTTCGCAGTGGCGAGCCGATGCACATTGAAATGCATTTGGGCCAAAGCGCACGTATCAGCGATTTCAGCTGGCGCTTGGAAACCGAGCAGGGGGATGTGCTGGAAGGCTGGCTGCAGTCTCAGCTTGTTTCTGACGAGCGTGCAGACGGTGGTACCTTGGTTTTTGCTTTGCCGGATGATCTGGCTTGGGGTTATCACAAGCTTGAGGTGTTCCGTAAGCGTCGTAAATCTCCTTTCGAAATGACTTTGATCGTGACGCCGACGTCTTGTTTCAAGCAGCAAGATCTGCTGAATAACAAGAAGCTTTGGGGGACCAGCGTTCAGCTGTATTCAATTCGTACTAACCACAACTGGGGTATTGGTGACTTCGGCGATCTGAAGCAATTGGTTGCTGACGTTGCTGCCCGTGGTGGTGACTTTGTGGGTTTGAACCCAATTCACTCCTTATTCCCAGCTAACCCGGAAGGTGCGAGCCCATACAGCCCATCTTCACGTCGTTGGCTGAACCTGATGTACATTGATGTTAGCTCAGTGACTGAGTTCGCCCAGTGTGATGAAGCCCAGCAGCTTGTTGGTAGCCCTGAGTTCCAGCTGCGCCTGAATGAAGCGCGCAATGCAAACTGGGTAAACTACAGCGAAGTGTCTTGTCTGAAAATGGCTGTTCTGCCTCTGTTGTTCAAAACGTTCAGCGAGCGCCATCTTGAGAAAAATACCGCACGTGCCCAGCAGTTCTTACAGTTCGTTGAAGATGGTGGTGAGAGCTTGCTTCACCAAGCGGCATTCGATGCGCTACATGCTGAGCTGAAGAAAGATGACGATAATACTTGGGGCTGGCCTGTATTCCCTGAGCAGTACCGCCACTTTGATAATGCGGCTGTACAGACGTTCATCAAGAAAAACTATTCACAAGTACAGCTATACATGTACCTGCAATGGCTAGCTGACACCCAGTTGGCAGAGGTGAATGAACTGGCTGAAGAGAAGGGTATGACGATTGGTCTGTACCGTGACCTTGCAGTAGGTGTTTGTGATTCAGGCTCAGAGACGTGGGCTGACCACGGTGCACTGTGTCAGGACGTCAGTGTGGGTGCGCCGCCAGATATTCTTGGTCCTCTAGGCCAGAACTGGGGCCTTCCACCGCTGAATCCAGAAGTGCTGAAAGAGCGTGCGTACGAGCCGTTTATCCAGCTTCTTCGTGCGAATATGCGTAGTTGTGGTGCTTTGCGTATCGACCACGTACTTGGCTTGTTGCGTCTATGGTGGATCCCGAAAGGTGAATCAGCGCAAAACGGTGCTTACATGTACTATCCGGTTGAAGACATGATGTCGATTCTGGCGCTAGAAAGCCATCGTTACCAGTGTACGGTAATCGGTGAAGACTTGGGTACGGTTCCTGATGAAATCGTTGATAAGTTGGCGACGGCCGGTATTCACTCATACAAAGTGTTCTTCTTCGAAACAGCCGAAGACGGTGGCTTCTACTCACCTAAACACTATGCCGACCAGTCAATGTCTGCTCTTTGTACGCACGATATGCCTACACTGCGTGGTTTCTGGCATTGTGATGACCTGAAAATGGGTGAAGAGCTTGGCTTGTACCCAGACAAGGAACAACTGGCAGGTTTGTTTGATAGCCGTGCCGAAAGCAAACAAAAAATCCTTGATAGTTTAGCTTGGCATGGTTATCTTCCTGAAGGGGTTGGGCATAATGCTGCATATGTACCGATGGATCAGTACCTAAGCGAAGCCATGCAACTCCACCTAGCTGCCGGCTCTAGTGCTTTGTTGAGCCTACAGCTGGAAGACTGGCTAGAAATGGACAAGCCGGTCAACATTCCGGGTACCGTTGATGAATACCCGAACTGGCGTCGTAAATTGTCGACCACATTGGATGATATCTTCACCCGCCAGAATATTGTTGACTTGACTCGTCGTTTAACCGAGACACGAGCAGAAGCATCAAACAATAAGTAATATCAGGAGTAATGCGTTGGACACACCTACAGTGACCCGCAGTGATAAGGAATACATGCAGCTCGAGAGAGCTGCATTTTCAGACCCATTTTCATTTTTAGGCCCTCAATACCAGTCGAACGACATTGCACTTCGTGTGTATATGCCAGGTGCTGATTCTATTGAAGCAATAACTGAAAACGGTGAACGTTTTACCCTCGCACGTGAAGCTGATAGCGGTTTTGTGCTTGGGGGTGATTTCGATTTTACCACTGCACTATATCAACTTGTCGTTAATTGGCCGCAAGGCGAACAAACGATTTATGACCCTTACCAATTCCATAATCTGATTCAGTCCGGTGAAGCTCTGGCAGACCCATCACTGATGCACAGTGAAATGGGCGCTCAGCTTGTCACTTTGAATCGAGGCAACTCTTCTATTTCCGGTGTACGCTTTCTTGTCTTTGCACCGAATGCCTCAGCAGTAAGTGTCGTTGGACACTTTAATGCGTGGGATGGCCGCCGTCACCCAATGCAGCGCCTTGATGATGGTTTGTGGGGGCTATTTATTCCTGAACTGGAAGAAGGTACCCACTATAAATTTGAACTTAAAGACAGTGCCGGCGAAGGGTTACCACATAAAGCGGATCCTTGGGGCTACGAGTCTGAGCAATACCCGTCTTTTGCATCAAAAGTCTACGACCAGGCGAAATATACTTGGCAAGATGGTGCATGGCAAAACCGTCCGGTAACAGCCAAGCACCAGCAGGCTTTGTCATTTTATGAGCTGCATGCTGGTTCGTGGCGCAAGAACGATCAGGGTGAGTTCCTCAACTACCGTGAACTTGCCGATGAGCTAATCCCATACCTAAGCGATATGGGGTACACCCATGTCGAGCTGATGCCGGTTTCTGAGCACCCGTTCTACGGTTCATGGGGTTATCAGCCAATCGGCCTGTTTGCACCAACCAGCCGTTTCGGCTCTCCGGATGACTTCAAGTACTTCGTTGATCAATGTCACCAAGCGAACATTGGTGTGGTATTGGACTGGGTACCAGCCCATTTCCCATCCGATGAACATGGTTTGGCGAATTTCGACGGTACGGCACTGTTTAATGATCCTGATCCGCGTCGTGGTTGGCATCAGGACTGGCAGAGCTATATTTATGACTACGGCCGTGATCATGTCCGCCGTTTCCTAGTGTCGAATGCACTGTTCTGGTTTGAGCATTACCACATTGATGGCCTGCGAGTTGATGCGGTTGCATCGATGCTCTACTTGGATTACTCCCGTGAGCACGATCAGTGGATCCCTAACCATGAAGGCGGCAACGTAAACTTTGATGCGGTGAGCTTGCTGCGATGGGTGAATGAAGAAGTTTACCGTCACTACCCGAATGCGATGACCATCGCTGAAGAGTCGACGGCCTTCCCGGGCGTGACGAAGCCAACGGACATGGGTGGCTTGGGCTTTGGCTTTAAGTGGAATATGGGGTGGATGCACGATAGCCTTTCTTATATCAAGGAGGAGCCGATTCACCGCAGTTACCACCACAACACCATTACTTTCCCTATGGTGTATGCCTTCAGCGAAAACTACGTATTGTCACTCTCTCATGATGAAGTGGTTTACGGTAAAGGTTCAATGCTGGACAAGATGCCGGGTGACGAGTGGCAGAAAACCGCTAACTTGCGTGCATACATGGGTTACATGTATGGCCAGCCAGGCAAGAAGCTTAACTTTATGGGTGCTGAAATCGCCCAGAGTGCAGAGTGGAACCATGACGGCCAGCTGGAATGGCACTGGCTTCAGTACCCACGCCATAGTGGTATGCAGGCACTGGTTAAAGATCTGAATGCCTTGTATACCTCAGAGCCAGCGATGTATGAGCAAGATTGCGATCCTGCCGGTTTTGAATGGCGAGTTCAAGACGATGCCGGTAATAGTATTTTGGCCCATGAACGTATAGCGCTTAATGGTGACAAGGTACTTGTGGTATCGAACTTTACCCCGGTACCACGTGAAGGCTATTTGCTTGGTGTGCCGGCTGAAGGTGAATATGAATTGCTGCTTAATACGGATGATGAGAAATACTGGGGTAGTAATGCACCGGTTAAGGCATCAATCGCGACAGAGCAGGTTGCCAGCCATGGCCTTGAGCAGTCTATTGCTGTTGACTTGCCGCCATTGGCGACAGTGTTCTACCGCTTTAAGTAATCGCTAAACTTCATAGATAAAAAAACCCGCAGACTTTGCGGGTTTTTTTATATTTGTTGTCGGCATAATTCTACCAATGACAAACGTAACAATTTTTTTGAGAACTATGTCACTTTTTTAGTGCGCGGTTCAGTAGTGGTTAATTAATGAGGTGCAATGATTTGTAACAAAGAATCCCGTGAGGGGTTTCACTAAAATGAAGAAAATATTTTGAAATTTAAAGTTTTATTATCATTAGCCGTAATTATTTCCCCTCTCAGCTTTGCCCAACAGTCTTTTTTTCCAATTTGGGGCGATGAAGCTGAAAAGTTAGGTTACACCTTGCCAAAGCCATATGGCTTCTCATTGTCTTACATGGATATGAGCAACCCTATCACGGTAAATAGTATTGCTCTAACCGGCCACCCTCTGCTAGAAGCGATTGACGTTGATGCCAATCACGCCGATTTTACAGGCTCGAACATTACCCTGCGCGGAGATGTGTGGGTTTTCCCGTTTATGAACCTCTACGGTATCCTCGGTTATACCCAGGGTACCAGTAAGGCCAAGATAAACTCTTTGAGCTGTGATGCATCATCCGTTTCAGGTCTTAACAAGCCGCTGTGCATGCTGCTTAATGCTGCCGGGGACAATCTTCCGGATAATGTCATGTTTGAGTTGGATATGGATGGTGGTACTTACGGTGTTGGTACAACTCTGGCCGGTGGCATGGGTAACTGGTTTGCACTGGTAGACATGAACTACACCTACACCAAGATTGCGGCTATTGATGGCAACATCAAGACTTTTGTCGCGGCTCCGCGTGTCGGTCATCGCTGGGAATACGATGGTGGCCGTGAACTTCGGGTATTTGTCGGTGCGATGTATCAGGATGTTCAGCAAGAGTTGTCAGGTGACCTGAAGAGCTTAAACCTTCCAGATTTTCTCGACCCCATTATCGATAGCGCCCCTGACGCGGGGTTTGAAGTTAGCCAAAGCGCGGACGAAAAATGGAATGGTATCGTAGGGTTTCAATATGCCTTCAATCGCGATTGGGACATTTTAATGGAAGCAGGGTTTGGACAGCGAGAGACGCTCTTCTTTGCCTTAGGTCGCCGATTCTAACAATTAATAAACAATGAAAAAAATACTTCCTTTTGTTTGCTTGGTATTGTCTGGCACCAGTGCTGCAACGCAGACCGAGCAAGAGTCCGTCCAGCATGAGCCAGAGCTAACCGCGTACCAACGCTACCAGCAATGGCTTGATGGTATGTTGCTTGAACTAGGTGCCGATGGTGGTTTCAATCCTGAAAAGGGGATCGACTGGAGCGTGATGCCAGGGCCGTTTTATACGCCGGAGAAAAAATTCGGTATTGGCGTATCGGCGGTAGGTTTGTATATGCCAGATATGAAAGATACCACCACGCAACCAAGCTCTATCACTCTCAATGGCTTTGGTTCGATCAATGGTGCCTATGGCGTCGCGATACGCAACGCAAACTACCTAAAGAACGACAAGTACCGCTTGTTTATCGATGCTGAACTAATGGACTCACCAGATATTTTTTACGGTATTGGTGTTGATGCCGGTATGAACAATGAGCGTGTCGATTATGATCGCCGTACTTATTCTGGCTCAGTAACGGGTATGGTACGCGTCCTGCCATATACCTATCTTGGCATGGGCGTTGAACTGTCCCGCAATGAAGCGTCAGATGCTAAGCAGGAGCATCCGGATACACCTTGGGTTGGGGCCGGTGTTGCCAATTTTCCGGAAACCCAGCGTAATGTCGGCGGGATGATCAGCCTGACTTACGATTCCCGTGACTTTGCTCTTAATGCGTCAAAAGGGCGGCTGATTCAACTTGAATACCACAATTTTAATACCGCATTGGGTTCAGATAATGATTTCGAGCGGATAAGCCTTAACTACAGTGATTACCACTCATTGTCGCTTATCCCTGGTGTCCTTGCATGGCAAGCGCGGGTGGAATCAAATTTCGGTGATGTGAGTTGGGACCAAATGGCGTTGCTTGGAGGAGCCGAGGCACTGCGTGGTTACGAGCAGGGTCACTACCGTGACCGGAATTTGTTTATTTCCCAAGCAGAGTACCGTCAACCGCTGTCAGGCCGCCATGGCATGGTGTACTGGATAGGGGCGGGGACATTGGCCGAGGAATTTGATCAACTGGGCGAAGAGGACTGGCTTTACTCCGTGGGGATAGGCTATCGCTTTGAAATCAAGCAGCGCGTCAATTTGCGCCTAGATATGGGCTTTGGTAATGATCAAAGCGGATTTTACTTTGCTATCAACGAAGCGTTTTGACAACAATGAGCTGTTCACCTTTTCGCCCTTTTTTTGCTACCGCTCTACTTTCATTACTGGTTGGATGTTCATCCAATACGTGGCAAACCTATGCAGTGCCAAGCAATGCTGAAGTGACCGAGATGCTAATAGAAGGGAAGTCGACAAGCCAACCATGGCAATTGCAAGAAGCCCGTTACCCGAAGTTAACCGTGCCTCAAAACGTACGTCCGTGCTGCGCCTTCGGCGATATGCAGAAGGTAAAGCTTGGTTTGGTTTCGGTGCCTTTTTTTCGCCTAAATAACGTGGTAGGTCTTAGCGATATCGGCCCACATAAATTTGCCTGTGGGATTTATTACTACACGTCAGCTTCCTCTTCGGTATTGGATCATGGTGGTAGTGAAAATAACGGTATTGTGTACACCCAACAAGGCGGCTTTATAGATCTTGCCCATGTACGCGATACTGCAGATGACACCATTGGTTTATTCTTCGAAATTTTGGCTAATTTGGGACAAGCCCACCGCATAGACTTACCTGCCGAGCTTGGACCTCGCTATATTGAAATGAGGGCTTTCGATGTATCAGCGCTGACTGATAAGCAGCAGTGGTCAGTAGCTGCACACTTGGCGGCCCGATTGGCATACTTTAAAGCGGAATCTCATGAAATTGCCCAGTGGCATGGCTATACCAGTTTTTCTGGTTGGCCAGAAACCATTTCTGCCTATTCGCTTGAAGATCTGTACTCCAATATGCTGGGTGCAAAGATTGTACTTAACTTGATCCAACATCGTAACGTGTTGAGTGAACAGGAATACAATCAGAATGTAAGCTTATGGCTGAACGCAAGCTTGCAGGAACTGGGTATAGTCGATAAGGCGCAGGCAAAACAGGTTCTCGCTGCTGTCGATGGCAAATGGTGGAGCTCGAAAGAGTCTATTCCAAACAAATATATGGTGTTGAAGCGCCATTATGAGCTGGGTGATCAGCAAACCCCTTATTTACTAACGCCAGAGTTATTGGGGGATCAGTTTGAGCACCTTGCTCCAGTGGCGAAAACGTCTGCAATAGCGCTTTCATTGCCAGCCTATGCAGAATCGCTAGAGCTGGATAATATCGCCACGTTAGTACTTGAAATCATGCCTCGTTATGCTGCGACATTTAGCCATATTCCTGAGCAGTTGTGGTCTGAGCGTATTGTTCACACCGAGTTCCCAATGATTGCTAGATATGCCAAGCAACAGGACAGCAAAGAAATGGAAGCAATAGGAGTTGGCAATGAATAACACCGCGTTTAAAAAAGTAGTCCGTCACTTTATTTCTCTGTTGCTGTTGACTGGCTTATACGGGTGCTCAACTGTCAATAAATACGATGACCTTACGGCTGTCGATATTAACATGGTGTCAACGGCAGAGGCGATGCCACAAGTTTTGCACGGGCGATCTTCAAAAGACGATAAGCCTAAGCTGGCTATTGCGTTCGGCGGCGGTGCGTCTCGCGGCATGATGCACCTGGGGGTGATGAAGGCCTTGGAAGAAGCCGGAATCAAAGCTGATATTGTCACCGGCACATCGGTGGGCTCGATCGCTGCTGCCCTATATAGCAGTCACGAATACCCTGATGTTGAACGTAAGATGTTTGAGTTTGCCGAGCATGAGATTGTTGATATCAATCTCTCTCGCAAGGGGCTGATAAAAGGCAAAGCCTTGGCAAGATGGGTGAACAAGCATACCGGGTATAAAGATATCAGCGATTTGCCTGTCACAACCGGTATTGTTGCTACCAACTTGACCCAGCAGAAGGCTGTAATGTTCACTGCAGGAGATATTGGTGAAGCCGTGCAAACTTCATCAAGTGTACCTGGGGTGTTTGTGCCAATTTATCACAATGAAGATATCCTGGTGGATGGGGGAGTGCTGTCACTGGTGCCAGTCTATGCAGCTCGCCAACTTGGGGCGGATATTGTGATTGCTGTTGATGTGTTCTGTAGCTTGCCACCACCTCTCAAGTACACTGCTGTTGATACTATGGCGAACACCTTCTGGATCCAAAGCTGCATAGCCACCAAAGAAGAAATTGATAGTGCAGAGATAGTGCTGGCGCCAGTATCACCCGACCCGAGTTTAGTAAATTTTGGTGGTTCAGTAGAACGCACCGCCGCGATGAATGTTGGTTACCAAGCCATGAAACAGGCATTGCCAGAACTCAAGGCTCATCTGGGGCAAGGGGATTAGATTGCCGCGGTTGCAAACCGAGCATAAAGATTAAAAACGACGAGGCAATGGCCTCGTCGTTTTGATCTGTGGTTCGGGTTTAGGAATGAATATGGCTAAACACGCGTACAATTGGTTGATGCCTTTAGAATAATTAATATAAATCAAATTGATACTTTGGAATTAATGTCACAATAAGCGGCTGCGAGAAGCGATAGTTTGCTCGCCTGAGTGTTTTTATTAGAACCGGTAAAAAAACAATAAGTGACAGAAATGAAAGCGGAAAACACACATTTTCAGAATATTTCGCAGCCAGGGCAGGAAGTCGAATATTCATCCTCTTGGAATCTGATCTCAACGACGGATCCCACTAGCACCATTACTTATGCTAATACCAGCTTTTGTGACGTCGCCGGTTATAGCAACCAGGAATTAGTTGATAACCCGCATAACATAGTAAGGCATGCGGATATGCCCAAAGCGGCATTTGCGCAGCTTTGGCAATATGTCAAAGCAGGCAAAAGCTGGATGGGATTGGTGAAGAACAAGTGCAAGAACGGAAATTACTACTGGGTCTCTGCGTTCGTTACGCCAATCGTCAACAGCGAAGGGCAGGTGATTGAGTACCAGTCTGTACGCAGTCGGCCAAGTAAAGAAGAGATAAAGCGCGCAGAGGGCACTTATAAAGCCATCAACGAGGGCAAGCGTGGTAGCAGCGGCTTTCGCCTGAGATACGGGGCGCTACTGAATGTACTGCTCGTTATTACAGGGCTACTCAGTACATTTCAGGCCGTAACTAGCTATTCAGTTATTTCGATACTCACAAGTGCCGCACTGCTGCTAGGCCTAATGGTTAACCTGTATGCGCAACAACGCTTGTCTGCGGTTACTGCGCTGGCCCGTGAAGCGTATGACAATTCACTGATGGAGCCGATCTATACCGGAAAGTATGACGATTATTCTGGGATAGAGTTGGCGCTGAGGATGCGGCGGGCCGAGGTGCGAGCCATTGTCGGGCGAGCCAGTGAAACGTCAGCGGATATCCTGCTGTCGGCCGAGGATGAATTTGCTCACACGCAGCAAATCAAAACTAATTTACAAGAGCAGACACTTGCCACAGAGCAAGTTGGGGTGGCGATAGATCAAATGGCCTCAACCGTGAGAGAGGTGGCGGAAAATGCATCGAATGCGTCTGAAATGACGGTGAAGGCGCAGCAAGTCGCCAATAGCGGGCTAGTGCGGGTAGAGGAAACCATTACGTCGGTTAATGCTTTGCACAATGAGCTGGATGACTCAAAAAGGGTGATTAATGCATTGTCAGAAAGCAGCCGCCAAATCGAGGGTATTCTCGATGTGATTGGGACTATTGCTGACCAAACTAATCTTCTGGCCCTCAATGCAGCAATAGAAGCCGCTCGTGCCGGAGAGGCGGGAAGAGGCTTTGCTGTGGTTGCCGATGAAGTCCGTTCATTGGCACAGAAAACCCAATCATCGACCGGTGAAATCCACCAGATGATCACCCAGCTTCAGGATATTGCCGGCCAGGCAGTCGCCGCTGTAGAACGCGGTGGCGAACAGTCGGAACATTGCCGTCAACAAGCCCTGGCAATGGGGGAACAGTTGAAGGAAATCAACCATGTCCTGGATGTTGTAACGGATAGCAGCCATCAAATCGCCGCGGCGGTTGAGCAACAAGCGGGGGTGAGTGCCGATATCTCTGAGCATATTCAGAAGATAAATCTATTAGGCAATGAAACAGAGAAAACCAGTGATATTTCGGTGGAAAGTACCCGGATGCTGGTGGAGCGCTTGGAAGGTCTAGAGCGGTTGATGAATCAGTTCCAGCGTCGCCATTAATCAGAATGAAACCTAACGGATTACCGGTGTAAAAAAGCCCACAACATGCAAATGTTGTGGGCTTTTGATTATGTAGAATGAATTATTTGAATTCAGCTTTGCGCATACGGTTCAGTACAGCCATGACTTCAATCACTCGCGGCTTGGCGATATCACCGTAGTTCGGCATGGTACGGAACCACTCATCACTCGCCAGCATCTGGCTGAAGGCTTTACTTGGTGATTTTTCCCAGCCCTTGCCCTGTGCAATCTGGAACCATAACCAACCGATAGCATGCAGTTGGCTCGAGTCGGCGACTTGCTCCAGTGCTTGAAGATCAATGAATTCACGGCCGAAGCGCATAGACGTCTTGTCTTTGACCTGGATACGGAACTTGCCGTCTTCCAGCTGTGCTTTTAGGCCGGCACGGTTGAGCTTACGCGTACGCGGACGGGCGATTTCACTACTTCCCTCCAGCTGGCGGCGGGTAGGGTGAGACGCGACAACCCCTTTCGCTTTCTCGGTCACATCCAGTGCCTGATAGTTGTGCATCTGGATAACCGTATCGGCGACGTCCAGGTAGTCACCTGAGCCTCCCATTACCAGCAATACCGATACGTCTAGCTGGTCTCTTAGCAATGAAATACGATCGACAAGCGGGGTGATGGGTTCGTCGTCCTTGGCAATTAGGGCCTGCATGCGCTCATCACGGATCATGAAGTTTGACGCAGAGGTGTCTTCATCAATCAGTAGGGCGTTAGAGCCGGCTTCGATAGACTCTTGTAGCCATGAGGCCTGGGAAGTGGAACCTGATGCATTCTGGGTAGAGAACATGCTGGTGTCCTTGCCCATTGGTAGGTTGCTGATGTATGGCGTTAGATCGACGTTGTGTACACAGCGGCCGTCTTCTGCACGGATCTTCGACGCTGATTCATCAGTAACAATGTACTCTCGGCCATCACCAGGAATATGGTCATAGACCGAGTTCTCGATGGCATTTAGCAAGGTTGATTTACCGTGGAAGCCGCCACCGACAATCATGGTAATACCTTTAGGGACACCCATACCGCGAATCTTGCCGCGGTGAGGTGCTTCCAGTTCAACCGCAAGGCTCTCTGGGCTGACAAACGGAAGGGCGTCAGCCATCGGCAGGTCACTGTTACCGGCCAGGCGAGGAAGGATACTGTCGTCTGCAACAAATGCCATTAAGCCTTTATCCGCAAGCTGCTTGCGCAGTGCCACCTGATCTTCGACGGTTTCACAATGACGCTTTAGCTCGTCCATCGGCAATTCACGGGCGATCGTGGCGCGACGGATGATCTTTGGCATGGTGAACGTCAGCAGGTTTGCCGTTTTCTTGGCAATGATTGTACGGCCGTCTGATGGCAAATCTACGCGAAAGCGCAATTCAAGTGCGTCATCGTCAAAGACAACGGCGGTGCGGTCTAGAACGGCTTGTCCCGGGCGGTCGATTTGAATCTCGTTGATCTGCTGGGCCAGTTCAGCGAAATGGCGGGCAATGAAGTCACGAGCTGCACGCTGGTAGTCAGGGGACTGCTCTTTTAGCCATTCAAGATCGGTCAATGACCACTTGCGGCGTGCACGCACACGTGATGCTGGCGCAAAAGGGTCTGATTGAGTGATATCAATGAAGAAATCGAAGTCAACGAAATGGTATTCACCGCGCAAGCTGGAGTAGCTGCGGTAATTATGACGGTCAATTTTATGTAGTTTTGCTTCGAGTAATTGCATGTCGCCTCGATACCTTCGTTAGAAATTCCGGGGGCAGGATTCTACACTAAACGCCTTGAATAAGCATATAAAGTTTGCGGTTCGTTGCATTTTTTATTAAAGCCGTCCGCCGAGAGACGTTTAACTCTACCTTGGTCTAATTGAGCTATTAGTGGGAATGGCATTAAATCAGAGTGTAGATGATAAAAAAGGGAGTACACCATGCTGCAGTTATCAATGACCGTTGCCGAGTACCTGTTGATTCTGGCTGGGCTAGCCATGGTAGGAAACGGGATTATTTTGTATGGCCGTCGGACAAGCGACTGGACTGGTGTTTTGAAGATGTTTTATAACCGTATTGGCATGTCCGTCGAAGAGTTCAAATGGTATCGGTTGGGCGTGGCCTCTCTCGTGCTGGGTGTGGTTGTCAGAATATTGAATCTGACTCTTTGGCCGTAGTAGTCATTCTTAACGCTATCGCCATTAAGAATAAAGGCGAGCACTTGCTCGCCAGGTGGGCTGTTGTAGGAGAGCCTGTCTTGTTAGTTTCTTGGCTTGGGCAGCTTGATTGATGCTTTTAATCCGCCAAGCTGGCTCCGGCTAAGGCTAAGCTCACCCCGGTAGCTATGGGCTAATTCATTTGCAATATTTAATCCCAGACCTGTTCCGGGCGTGGCTTCATCAAGCCTAACGCCACGCTTGAGGGCGTTGTGATAGGCATCATCGTCAATCCCGGGGCCATCATCTTCAATAACCAGCAATACAGACTCCGAAGTTTGCTCTGGCTGGTGGACCCTTATCAAGCTATTGGCCCATTTGTAGCTGTTCTCAATCAGGTTACCCAAGATCTCGTCGAGATCCCGCTTTTCGATTGCGACCTGCAAATCACTGTCCAGCTCGTTAACGAGCACAACGCCCCTGTGTGCATATACCTTGTCCATCGCCATGGAGATAGCATCAACTCGGCTTGAAGGGGCAGTTTTAGCTGACAGGATGTTACTTGCCCCTGCCATTCGTGCCCGGACGAGGTGGTAGTCGATGTGCTGCTGAAGCTGCTGCAGCAAAGGTTCAAGCTTTGACCGTTCCTGAACATTGAGGTGGGCAACCTCATTATTAAGAATGGCTATCGGTGTTTTGAGAGCGTGCGAAAGGTTGCCCGCGTGATTGCGTGCTCGTTCTAGCAACTCTTGGTAATGAAATAGCAGGGCATTCAAATCATCGACAACCGGACGGATCTCGGCGGGGTAGACCCCACTCAATTCCGAGGTTTCTCCCTCACGGACTTGTTTCAAATTATTTTGCAAGCGCCGCAGCGGCCAGAGTGACCAGCTTACCTGCAGCCAGATTAAGCACAGGATACCGCCTGCCATGACAAGTAAAATAAGCCACAAGCCGCCGGTGAGTTGGTTGAGGGTTTTAAGCAATCTTTCTTGGTTGATTGCAACCGTCAAGGTGACAGGCTCATCCAGTTCGGGCAGAAGAATATTTCGGGTCAAGACAATTAGCGATTGCTTGTTGGGGCCAGCATAACCTGATTCGTCATCACCGGTGATACGGGTATCCCACAATGAGCGAGAACGAAATTCGTTATCGGCAACATTCAAAGTCCAGTACAGACCGCTATAAGGTTGCTGGAAGCGAGGGTTAGACAGGGCTCTTGGAGGGATCAAATTCCCTTTGTTGTCGACATCTATCTGTGCGGTTAATTCGTCAAGATAGATATAAAGCTGGTGTTTTTCCTGATCAACCAGGTAAGTTTTGATGAACGATGGCATCAGGTAACCAGCGGTAAGGGTAGTACCTAATAGCCACACAGCCGCGGCAATAAGCAAGCGGCTGCGTAAGCTTGGTAAAGAGGTGTGTGGGGCTCTAATCGGCATTGATACGATACCCGAGTCCTCTTACGGTTTTGATAACATCACCGCCGATTTTGCGGCGTATGCGGCCAATGAACACTTCAATCGTGTTGGAATCGCGGTCAAAGTCCTGCTTGTAAATATGCTCAACCAACTCGGTACGGGAAATGACTTTATCGGCATTGTGCATCATGTACGAGAGCACCTTAAACTCCAACGCGGTAAGATCGATACTTTCACCATTGTGCATTACTTTTGAAGTGCGGGTATCGAGGCTCAGACCGCCAATTTGGATAACGGGTGAGGCATTGCCGGTAGAGCGTCGGACCTGTGCACGCAAACGGGCTACCAGTTCAATCATCTGGAAAGGTTTGGTCAGGTAATCATCGGCACCGGCATTTAGCCCTTCGACACGCTGGGTGAGTTCGTTACGGGCACTGAGAATAATGACGGGGCAGGTGACGTTCTCGTCGCGAATGCCTTTGAGCACCGTCAGGCCGTCTAATTTAGGCAGGCCTAAATCGAGGATGATACCGTCCCATGGCTCAGAGGTGGCACGGTATAAGGCATCGATGCCATCACTGGAGAGTTCGGCTACCCAGCCGCTATGTTCTAAACCTTCAACAATTTGTTCGCCCAAGGCTAATTCATCTTCAACGACGAGTATTTTCATTGGTCTACCTTGATAATGTTTTCAAGACCCCGGCCTTTTATTTCGAGAATGGTTAACGTTTTCGCATCGTATTCCACTCTGACAATATTATTATTGGGGTCGATAAGCTTTAATTCATAGATCCAAATGTCATCATCCTCTTCTAACTCGACACGAATGATCCGGCCGTGAAGCTGTTCATCGACTTTGGATTGTAGAGACGAAAAAGGCTGTACCAGCCCTTGTTGAACTGCTCGCATAACGTCGTCGTGGTCTTCTTCAATTTCCAGCTCAACGCTTGCCAGTGCTGAAACTGCAAAAAAGAGAAGTGACAAAATGGCTATGTATTTGCTTTTTCTATTCATACATTGAATTGTAACTGATTGTACGTGAACCGAAAATGAATATACCCAAGTGATTGTATGTTGTATGTGCGAATACAGACAAAATGCCATTTATTTCTTGAGTATTATGAGGAGTTGGTCGTTATAAATAGAAATGACCACTAGAAATAGCTATGCATACCTACTTGATTTTTTTGAATAAGCCAGGCGTTTTTAGTGGTAGATCATGATATTAATTCGTGCCACACACTATAATCGCACCAATTTTGTTTCGAGATAAAGGGACGTTATGCAATTATCCTTAAAAACAAAACTGCTATTGTCGAGTTTTGTTGCTATTTCTATTACCGCTACAGCCCTTGGCGGTTTCTCTTACCATTCAATGAAAACCCAGGCTTGGCAATCAATTGAAAGTGAAAGCCGTAATACCTCGGTAGCGGTTACCAAAGGGATCGGTGACTGGCTAGCCAACAAACAGGCTGCAGTCAACGCTGTGGTAAATACGATGGCCGGCAATAATGCGCCAAATATCGTTGAGCATCTGAAGCAAATGCATCTCTCCGGCGATTTCAGTTTGAGTTTTTACGGTAACCAGCTTGGTGATATGTACCGCCAAGACCCATCCCTGAACCGTGCAGGATATGATCCACGTGAAAGGGGCTGGTATCAGGAGGCCTCATCCGCGCGCGAGGCAGTGGTTACCGCGCCGTATATGAGCCACACCATGCAGACATTGGTTGTTACCTTGGCCGAGCCGGTGATGCAGAGTGGTCAGCTAAAAGGTGTCGTAGGTGCAGACTTGGCACTCGGTGACTTGATGCGTGATGTATTGAATATTCCGGTACTAGGACAGGGTTATGCCATGTTACTTGATATGGATAACCAGGTGATTGTCGCTCACCCTAACCGGGATATGCAGCTAAAGCCCATTACTGATCTGGGACTGAATTCACATTTGCTGCGAAGTGAAATGCAGGATGACGGTTATTTCCTTAGTGATTTCGATGGTCGCGAGCGTGCCGTAGCAATTCATGCCGTCCCTAATTCGGGCTGGGCGCTGGTAATGGTGATGGATAAGTCTGCGCTTGAAGCGCCGCTCAAGAGCATGTTGCTTGACGAGCTGCTTATCGGCCTGGTGATTCTGGTTGTTGTGGGCGGTTTGATCAGTTTGCTATTGACAAAGCAGCTGAGTGAATTGAAAAAAGTATCAGCGGCCTTGGCTGATATTGCCCATGGGGAAGGGGATCTAACCGCTCGGATCCCGGTAAACAGCCAAGATGAGGTTGGCCAATTGGCCGAAAGCTTCAATCAGTTCGTTTCGCATCAGCATGTAATGGCGTCTAAATTGCGTGATATTGCACTGGAGCTAAACCGTAACGCAGCAGATGCCGCGACTTCGTCAACTCAGCGTAGCCACAATATTCGCCAGCAGCAAGATGAGATCACTATGGTGGCGACGGCGGTAACCGAAATGGCAAGTGCAACACAAGAAATCGCAGGCAACGCTGAGAATACGGCGAAAACAGCAGAGCAGGCAGTTTCGCTAGCGGGGGATGGACATCGCCAAGTAGGGCAGAGTCAGCAGTCGATTGGTAATTTGGCCAGTGAAGTGACCAATGCAGCATCCATTATTGAAGATCTCAATGAGCATGCGCTGAAAATCAGTACTATTCTTTCGACCATTCGCGATATCGCCGAGCAGACCAACCTGCTGGCGCTTAATGCTGCCATTGAGGCCGCTCGTGCCGGAGAGCAGGGGCGCGGGTTTGCGGTTGTTGCCGATGAGGTTCGCGTTCTTTCTCAGCGTACCCATACTTCAACGCAGGAAATTCAAACCATGATTGAGACCTTGCAGTCGACAACGCATAACGCAGTCACGGTGATGAACGATAGCCATCAGCTGGCTGATACCAGCGTACAGGATGTCGATGCGGCAGGTGACAGTATCAATAGTATTGCCAGCGAGATAAATGTGATTAGTGACATGGCGACGCAGATTGCCTCGGCAGCCGAAGAACAATCAAGTGTGACTGCTGAAATTAGCCGCAATACCGAGGGTGTCCAAGAAGTTGCCAATCAAATGGCACAAGAAGCCATGGAAGCTGCTCGACAAGCTGAGTCTTTAAAAGCGTTAGCAGGGCAGCTAGAGCAGGAAGTACAACGCTACAAGCTCTAATTTTCTGGTTAAAAAAACGCCCCCGCTAATGCGGGGGCGATGTTTTGATGGCTAGTCAGACGTTATTCTTCCCACTGTACCAGTTTATCTTTCGGCCAGTGAGCGCCAATATCGTGATACTTCTTCTCAAGCAGATGGCGCTTGATTTTCAATGTTGGCGTCAGAATACCGTTCTCAATACTCCAAGGCTCTTTTATCATCAGCACCCCCTTAATTTTGGCATGTGACTCAAGCTCTTGGTTGAGGGTATTGATAACGCGCTCAGCCGTACGGGCGTAACGCTCGCGGTCAAAGTTGGGGAAGTCATGCGGTACAGCCAGCAAGATGGGTGCAGGCATACCCGAACCCACTACACACATCATTTCGATATTGGCAAGCTCAAAGATACGCTTCTCGATTGGGACTGGTGAGACAAATTTCCCTTTGGCAGTCTTAAAGGTATCGTTCTTACGCCCCTGAATTGATAGGTAGCCGTCCTCATCCATAAAGCCGATGTCACCGGTATGCAGCCAGCCATCCTCATCGAACATTTCTTTGGTTGCTTCTTCGTTTTTGTAGTAGCCGGAGAATAACCCCATACCACGCACCAGGATTTCTTCATCGGCTGAGACCTTGATTTCGACGCCAGGACCGGCATTACCAACGGTACCGATTTTATCACTGCGGAAGGGGTGGTTGAGTGTGCTGTATGCAAAGCTCTCCGTCATCCCCCAAGCTTCGGTAATGTTGAGGCCGATGCTTTCGTACCAACGTAGCAGAGCTGGCGACACCGGTGCAGATCCACAGCCTAGGACTCGAGCCTTGTTCAAGCCTAGCCCGTCAGCTAGCTTGCGTTTGATGACACCCGAAATAAACGGGATCTTGAGCAGGATGTTAAGTTTAGCTTGCGGCAGCTTTTCCAAAATACGTTGCTGGAACACTGTCCACAGGCGCGGAACCGAAATGAACAGGGTTGGGCGGTGCATTTTAACGTCGTCGATGAAGGTATCGAGTGACTCAGGGAAGGCAACTTGCATCCCTGACATCACGGATGAACCGAAAATATAGACGCGTTCGGTGATGTGAGCGAGCGGCAGATAAGAGAAAAGGCGCTCGCCATCTTGCATGCCGATATGATCAACCAGTCGTTGTGCTGCCCAAGCAAAAGAGCCATAGCTGAGCATTGCCCCTTTCGGCAACCCTGAGGTGCCTGAGGTATAGACAATAGACATCAAATCATCTTGCTGGTGATTGGGACGCTCTTCAGAAGGTTGATGTTGCGAGAGCAAGGTATTGAAGTCGTGGTCACATTTCGGTGCCGATGGATAGTTGAAGGCGATGGAAACAATATCAGGGTGTTTTTCCATTACCGAGATAGCGGCCTTGCTGTCATCAAGCTTACCGATCAGCACTGCTTTCGATTCACTGTGGGTCAAGCAGTGTTCGATCGTTTCCGGGCCTGCAGTAGGGAAGATCGGTACACTGATGTAGCTTCCCAGCATGAGTGCAAGATCGGTGATAAACCATTCGGCACAGTTCTTGGACATCAGGGCGATACGATCGCCGGGTTTGAACCCTTGGGCACGGAGAGCGCTGACTAGCCGCAATGCTTTGTCAGCTACCTCTGCATAGGTGAAATCTACAAATTGACGGTTGATGATCTGGCGAAGATACACATCATCTGCGCGTTCTTCTGCCCATTTGAGTATCATTTCAGTTGGCAGTGGTTGAGTCATCAGAGTATCCCTTAAGCGATCCGATTGCAGAGGTAGAGTCATACTTCGATCCTTCCGTGTTGTGTTTTTGTTAAAGTAATGCTAAATCCATTGTTTGGTCAAGTAGATATTTGCGGTTTTTCTGTCTATGAAAACCACCCAACTAAAGCAACCCCGAAAAAAATAATTAGCTTTCAGAGATTAAAATAGAACAAAATTCAAACAGGTGTACAATTTTTTTACATTTAATGGCATGTCCATAAATCCATGTTTCTATTACAATAGTGATAATTTTATGTCATGAATGAAGTTATTCTTGTTTGTGGAATTACGTAAAATTAGTCGAAAGTGCTAATTTTAAGAGCTAAGCAATATGATAAAGTTGCCTCATTAACGAAAGATAGTCACTTGTATAGATGATGTTGGCGCAAATAAAATGCGAACTTAGCTTTTCATTTCATGACACTTTTGTACTTGAAACTAAAGGTTAAACGGTAATATTATCCATTAATGGAATGATATCCTGTATTGTGTGACTTATTACTTGTAACAAAGTGGCATCGAATAGGGTTTCAACACATTTGCTTAAATGGTTACGTAGCCCGCTTTGGAGTCCGGCGGGTCTTTGGGTGATCAATTAGAATCATAGAGTCAACGCATTATGCCAAAGCGTAGTAAAGAAGATACTGAAATTACCATCCAAACGATTATGGATGCGGTGGTGGATCAAATTTTGACGTTGGGATACGACAAAATGTCTTACACCACCCTTAGCAAGCAAACGGGGATCTCTCGTACAGGCATTAGCCACCATTTCCCTAAAAAGCAAGATTTCGCCACTGCACTGGATGGCCGTATTTTTCGGCTGTTTGTGGAAAAACTTGATCTGGACAATGGCCTAGCTGGTTTTTCTTCTAGCTGGATTGCGGCACTGGATGATGAGAAGTTTAAAGCGACATTGCGTCTTCTGTTTCATCACATTGCTTCATCCGAGACGACCAGTGAGTTTGCCAAACGCGGCATCGATAGGCTCTATGATCTATGCCTTGAGCGCTTTGGTGAGGAGAGCCAGAAAGAGCTTGAGTGGCTGCTGGGCAAGTCTCTTATTAGCCTAGTGCGCTAAAGATATGTTTTATTAAGCAGCTTCTTCGGAAGCTGTTTTTTGTTTGAAGTCATATAATTTAATTAGAGGCGGGAATTGCCTCTTTGATTGAGTTTGCGTAGAGAAGATTGCGATGTTGAAATATATAGTATTGGCACTGGTTGGTTTGGGGATTTATATCGGTGTGACTTATAAAGATCAAATTGAAGATCTCACCGATTCACGATCATTTGAAGAGGTACAGGATGTTTTTGAAGATGTATCTGACAAAGCTTCAAATACTGCCAGTGAGCTGAGTGAAAAATTTGAAGAGTTAAAGCAATAGTAGTAGGTTCATCAGCTTGCTTGAATGTATAAAAAATACCGGCGATTTGCCGGTATTTTATGTACATAATTAATGTGAAGAGATGATATAGAAGTAGTAAATCATCGAAGAGGCAATCAGATATACAGACCAGTGATCTTCCTTATACCGTCCTGTGGCTAGCTTTAAGAAGGCATATACCAACATAGCGGCAGCAATACCATTCCCCGCGTTAAAGCTAAAGACGCTCATTACCACACAGACAAAAGCAGGCAGATATTCGGTGATGTCGTCATAGTTGATCTTCTTCATCGAGCTCATCATGGCTATACCGATGTACATCAGCACAGGGGCTGTAGCAACAGTAGGTATCATACCAGCCAGCGGGGCAAGAAAGAGGGTGAGGCAGAAGCAGGCTGCAGTGACCAAAGCGGTGAAGCCTGTTCGTCCGCCAGACTCAACGCCAGCCGAGCTTTCGACATAAGTGGTCATTACCGGGCACGAGAATAGTGCACCAAAGGTTGTGGCACTGGAGTCAACGTGAAAGTTTTTTTCGATACCCGGTAGGTTGCCGTCTTTGTCCAGGTAGCCTGCTTGTGCGCCTATGCCGAGCATGGCGCCCAGTGTCGAGAAGAAGTCGGGAATAAAGAAAGCCAATAAAAATGGCAGGTATGCCGGGCTGAGTGCACCTAGCACGTCGAGCTGGAATACCATGTTATCAATACTGCCTGGTACGCTAAAGAAGTTAGCCGGAATAGATGTGATCCCCAAAGGAAGGCTTAGAAGGGTGGTGAGGATAACAGCCAGAATGATACCGCCTTGGATCTTCCGAGAAACGAAGAAGAGCACCATGAAAAAGCCGAGTACAGCGGTGATCACTTCAATAGAGGCAAGATCCCCAAAAATCAGAACATTCTTTCGGGGATCGGCGATTACGATACCTGCTTGTTTAAATCCCAACAGGGCGATAAACAAACCGATGCCGACACCCACAGAGACTTTCACACTGTGCGGGATAATACGGACCACAAAGTCGCGAACACCGAGAAAGGAGACCAGCATAAACAGTACACCGCTGATAAAGACAATACCGGCAGCAATACTCAGAGGGACGTCGTTGCCCAGCAAGGTGAATGAGAAGATCGCAACACTGCCAAGGCCTGGACCCAGCACAAAAGGGCGGTTGGTATAAAGCGCCATCGCAATTGTCGTGATAACGGTCATCAGCACCGTGACAGTCAGCGCGCTCTCGAACGGGATCCCGCCCTTACTCATCATTCCCGGTACAACCGCAATCATATAGGCCATTGTTGCGAAGGTTGTAAGACCGGCAATGATCTCGGTTTTTAAATTGGTGTTATTCCCCTTAAAGTCAAACCACTTAGCAATACTCAAAGCTGGTTTGTCAGCGATAGTTTCCATGGATTCCCTCTACATGTCTTTATAATATTCGTCGATGTGATTAGCGTCGGTAGCAAATTTTCATTTCTGGCGAGATGCTTGGCTCAGTGGTCAAATTTGACCTGAGCAGATCGAACTCATCGCTCCATTCCGCTAGCCATTGTTGCTTAGTACTGTCAGGCATCCAGCATGCTTCAATACTGTTGAGCATCATTTGTTTCAAACTCTCAAGGTCAAAACCAAAGTCTTCGACCATTACCCTGTAACAGTTGGCACTGTCTGTGTTGTGTATATGCCAGTCGTCGGTACAGGGTATGATGTTCATACCCGCTTTGGCCATCGCTCTGATAGGGTGGTGCAAGCACCAGTCTTGGTAGCGCGGCCACTGTTTGAAGTAGTAGGTATTGGATGGGATAACGGTAAAAGGGATCCCTTTCTCGGCATACTCTTTGGTCAGGGCTGGATTATCAACGATGGTATAACCATGATCGATACGGTCTACACCGATCAGTTCAATGCCAGTTTCGACGTTGCGCCAATGTAAGCCAAACTCAGAGCAATGAGCTGTCAGTTTGTAGCCATGCTGTTTTGCTAAACGGTATGCTTTCCAAAACTTCTCAACCGGGGCGTCGTGCTCTTTGTAGTCAATGCCGATACCTAGCACATAGGGGTGGGGGGCGGCAATCATGTCCTCCAACATGGCGATGGCTTGTTCCGGTGACTTCTCGCGGTTGATAGAAGGGACCAGGCGAATAACGATTCCCATGTTCTGGTAAGCACTGTCAATCGCATCAGCGAGTGCACACGTGACTTCGGCGTAGCTCAGGGGGGTATCCGATGGGTTCCAGAATGTCTCGATATACTTAACACCACAAGCATGGGCGTCTTCAGCGACTTCCAGCAGTACTTTCGCATAGTCGCTCGGTTCACGCATTAACTGGTAGAGGAAGGTAAGTGCCTCAATGCCGCCTTTTACAATTCCCGTTTCTGCTTGATAAGCGCGATAGTAGGCTTTGGCTTCAAGTTCACTGAGTACAATGTCGTATTTGTTTGCAAACCACAACATAGTTTCAAGCCTAACCCCACCTAGCAGGTGGTAGTGAAGATCGGCTTTAGGAAAGCGGTGATAGAATTCTGTGAGCGTGATTGGAGCTGTTTTCACGGTTACCTCTTTGACGCAATAATTTGCGCAAACGTTTGCCTTTGGGCGGGAGTATCGCTCCGATCAACTGTAAAGTGAAATGCAATTATTGGTATGCCAGTGCCGATTCGGCATTAACCTGGGTGGGAATAACGCAATTGGCACTAATGTATTAGTTGGGCTGCCATGACCGGTTGATTTGCCAACCTGTTTTTACGCTGTGCTGTAGATAGTTCCATAGTTGCTGGGCATCTTGTCGTAAAGGGGCGGAATTGCGGTATAGCCTGATCTGGTAAGGAAGCCGGAATTGTTGCGGGGAGACGGCAATCAGCTTGCCGGTATCCAGTTCTCGGCGTATTTGGGCATCGGGTAACCAAGCCAACCCTTTTCCCCTTAATGCCATATCCTTATGGAGTTGACACATCGAACTTTCAAACACCGGGTAAGTATTGAGTGATTCGAATTGCGGTTGATACTGCTCGATAAGCCTTGCACTGTATGATTCTGCGCTGTATTTGAGTATCGGGCATTTCATTTCCAGCGGGTTGTATAGTGCACCTCCTCGCTCGTCTGCGGCGGAAACCAGCAGAAAGTCACCATGGCCGATACACAGGTTCTGAAATGGCGGCTGAAGCAGCGAGAGAATTTCGAAGCCTAGCAAAAAATCGCAACTTGCTTCGGTTAGCGCCTCCACGGCAAAATCAACCCGTAAAATATCGATAGAAAAGTGTAGGTTGTGCTCTTGATTGATGAATTCTGTCAAATCCAGCAGAGTCGGTGATGACAGCGAGTGGGGCGTGGCGATGCGAATCGGATTTTGCAGGGGTTGCTCAATGCCATTGAGCATCTTTACTCCTGCCTCCATCTGTGAAACCAGGTTTTGGGCAATGGTTCGGAATTGTCTGCCAGCGGCGGTGAGGCTAATAGGCGTTGTCGTTCGGTCAATCAATGTGTGGCCGACGGCTTTCTCAAGCGCTCGGATATGCCGGCCAAACGCCGGTTGAGTGATATGCCGGGCTTCTGCGGCTCGGGAAAAATGCTGCATGTCTGCCAGCATTAAGAAGTCTTCAAGCCATTTTGTGTCTAAGTTCATTGCATCTTTATATTGAATTAAGAGAAGTTGGAGTAAAGCACCGCATCTGGGTGCTTCACAGTTACATTCTACATTGTGGTTTTGCCGTGCTGTAGCTTGGCAGTTTGGCGATTTCTGCCCGCAAGTCGTCTATCCGGGTCGAGTGAGACGGGTGGGTCGAGAGCAGTTCAGGCGGTTGATTGCCCCCAGATGCTTTCGCCATGTTCTGCCATAGGCTGACACTTTCATTAGGGTCAAAGCCTGCCTCAGCCATTAACCTCAGACCAATAATATCGGATTCAGACTCCTGGGCTCGGCCGTAAGGCATCAAGACGCCATATTGCACCCCAAGACCTAGGCCCGCCATGGCGGCATCATGGTAATCTGCTCCGCCCATAGCGACGCTGGAAATTTGCAGCCCCATGTTGGCAAGTTGAG
This sequence comes from Photobacterium gaetbulicola, assembly GCF_003025515.1. Taxonomy (NCBI): domain Bacteria; kingdom Pseudomonadati; phylum Pseudomonadota; class Gammaproteobacteria; order Vibrionales; family Vibrionaceae; genus Photobacterium; species Photobacterium gaetbulicola. The sequence continues at coordinate 44,595 of NZ_PYME01000006.1, forward strand.
TTCGGGACAGCCGCTCGTTACTGTGCTGGGCCAAGACATGGCCAATTTCGTGGCCAATGACAGTCGCAAGTTGATCTTGATTGGTCGCAACATTCAACAGGCCAGTATAGACGCCGATTTTACCACCGGGCAAGGCAAAGGCATTGACCTGATCGCTGTCAAAGACCACGACTTCCCATTGATCTGCGACCTGAGGTCCACCTAGGCGAGCGGTTAATGCATCAGTCACACATTGAACGTACTGATTGGTTTTTGCATCCGTATGGATTTTTTCTTGCTCTTTTAAGGCATCAAATGACTGTGCCCCTAACTGAGACATATCCTGCTCAGAGAACAGCAGTACCTGCTGCCTGCCCGTGGGGGAGCTACTGCAAGCTGTAAGCGCGATTGCAGAGGCAATAAAGCCCGCAGCCGCGAAAGGTCGAAAGCGATTCATCTAAGACTCCTTTCATTTTTAATCTAAACCGCAATAGCGGAATTATACAGTTGCTGTATCATTCTCTCCAAATAAGATTGTTTGGATAACGTAATGAGTATTTGGAAAAAATCCTTCACTCTTGAAAGTTTAAATGAGACATCGACAAATACACTCGTCGAGCACTTGGGAATTGAGTATTCGACGTTTGACGACAACAGCCTCTCCGCTGTTATGCCCGTTGAGCCTCGCACGCATCAACCGCTCGGAATGTTGCATGGCGGCGCCTCGGTAGTACTGGCCGAAACCTTGGGCTCGCTGGCTGCCAATATGTGTGTCGATGATGGCAAATATTGCGTCGGCCTTGATATCAATGCCAACCACCTCCGAGCAATGCGGAGTGGCCATGTTGTCGGCAAAGCCTATCCTGTGCATTTAGGGGCGACAACCCAGGTATGGCAGATTGATATCAAGGACCCTCGGGGCCGTATGGTATGTACCAGCCGGTTGACGATTGCAGTGATGAGACACAAGAAGGCGGTGGAATCATGACGATCATTTTTTCTGCGGGCCGTATCATAGCTAATCAGCGTGAAGTTGTGGTTCGGCTCGACGGCGATGCGCGGGTGTCGTTACAGGCCTCCGCTGATGATATTACCTTGCTTGGCAAGGGGGCGAACGTGATTACGGCTGTGGGATCAGGCGTGAACTGGTCGCTCCGTTTAGATTCCGAGCAGCAACTCGCAGCATTGGCTGACGTCCTTGGCATTGCTATTCAGTGATCAGATACCCAAGTAACTTGCGTTATTTGGGTAATTTTTATGAGAGCTTGAACTCATATTTGACTTCGGCAACCGCAAATTGGCTTTTAACAGGTTATTGTATAGTAAGGTTAATCAAAACAATTAGTTATATAAAATAATCGCGTTAACCGTTAAGGGGTAGTAAAAGTCAATGTCAGATAAAGGAAGCTAGGTTGAATAGAAAACAGCTAAAAAAAATCGCAGAGTTTAGCTACAGGACAATGTTTCGTCAGGCTCCGGATCTTAGTGAAATCCATGAAACTTTTTATGGCTGGGTGGTATTCCTTGCATCAGAAAAAGCCAAGGTTGTGGTGAAGTTTTCCCGAGAGATAGGGCGGCAGGCAAAGGAAATCAAAGGGCTCGAACGCTTGCGGCAGGCGTTAACATGCCCAGTACCTGAGGTATTGTATTTCGGTCGGGAGGAAGGCTACGAATTTATCATGCTGGAGTGGTTAGAAGGGATCTCGGCCCATCAAATTCCTAATGATCCCATCGCTATTGAGCGTTTTTCTGAAAGCTATCTTGCGCTTTTGCACACAATGCACGAAATCAATGCTCCTCAGGGCTTTGAATCCGAACGGGGGCAATTTTACACCAGTTTGACTACGGCTTTTTCAGATTGGATGGGGCCGGTATACCGATATATTATCAGTGAGGTTTCACCTTTTTCTCCTGCGCAAAAACAGGCATACCAATCTCTTTGGGCAATGAAGGATGAGATCCTGTCTACAGCTTCGCCCATCTCTTCACTGATCCATGATGATTGTCATATTGGGAATATACTGGTCGATCCAAAAAGCTTCGAGGTAACCGGCGTTTTAGACCCATGTGATGTAGGGTTTAAACACCGGGAAATGGATATTTTCCATCTGTATGATGTGAGGCCGGAAATGAGGCTTGCCGAACGCTACCAGCAAGCCGTGAGTCTGCCGCCGGGGTTTGAACTGAGGCGTTGGTATTTCAGTTTGTGGGATGATGCCAAGCACAGTCGAAACATGGGCTGGTATGACGAAGCCTGGATACAAAATAAGCTGACTACCTTTAATCAGACAGCAACGGCAGAATATGGCACTGTGTCGTATCAGTAATGCCGTTATAGTGTGAGCGGGGAAATCATTTTTCGAATGAAGCCAATGATTGACCGTACTATGTTATAAGTAATGTCGTTGTGAAGTAAGTATCTGGTCGTATAGCGAATCTTGATGTTGTAGGGATGAATAGAATGAGAAAGTCGGCAGTTTATTTTGCGCTACTATTGCTAGCGGGTTGTGCTCAGCAGTCAGGACAACAGACTGAGCCCACCGTCGAGCCTGAAGTTGGTGGTGGCGTTGTGGAGCAACCCGTTACTACCCCACCGGTTGTTGAACCGGAGCCCCCGGTGATCCTCGAGCCACTACCTGAGCCAGAGCTAATTCCTGAGCCTGAGGTAAAGCCACAATCTAAACCCCAGCCGGTTGTGACCAAAACCGGTGACGGTAAATTGATTTTGGGCAGTGAAGAATGGTTGTGGATAGCCCAAGCCCAACAACATATTCGTGCCAAGGTCGATGGTGGTAAGTCACTTTCTTCTATTGGTGTAAGCAATGTTCAGGCATTTGAACGGGACGGCAAGGATTGGGTCAAGTTCAGTGCAGGGGGGCAAGAGGTTGAATTGCCGGTCGAGCGTTGGCTCAAGAAGAAAAGCGATTCGCCTCAGGCTGTTGTTAAATTGAGGGCGAAATTGGGTGAGCTCAATGAGCTAACCGAGTTCGCGCTCACGGCTGGCAAAGGGATTGTGCTGGGGGTGAATTTTATTCGCGATGTTGCTGTGGTAGACAGTAATCGGAAGTATGTTCAACCCAAGGTGAAGTAATTACGAAAACGGCTGAGTTACCTTCAGCCGTTTTGCTTTTTGCTTTTTGCTTTTTGCCTTATGGCGTTTCAACCGAGACTTCATAGCTGGTGAATTTGCGGATGTTTATGACGCCGGTGTCAAAAATCAGGTACTGGCCTTTGATCCCCAATAATATGCCTTCGACAACTGGCTCTTTGTCGAAGTTGTGCGACGCTATTTTTTTCGGGTACTCAGTGACAGGGTACTGGATCTCTACGATCTCTTCTTCAAGCTGTTCTACCGCATCCTCCCCGTATAGCTCAAGCAATTGATTAACCTTTTGGGCTACCTCCGGCAATAGGCGTTGGGCCTCTTCCTTAAGTGCGATAGGTGAATTATCCCCTTTGAGCATTGCCCGCCAATTGGTTTTGTCCGCCACTAGCTCGGCCAGTGCTATTTCGGCAAGGCCGGATATTTGGCGCGTTTTTACCTTCAAAATAGGTAATGCTTGTGTTGCACCCTGATCAATCCAGCGGGTTGGCAATTGGGTATGACGCGTGATACCGACTTTTAAGCCGGATGTATTCGATAGGTAGACATAATGGGGAACCATACAGTTCTCCTCTCCCCATTCAGGTTCACGGCATGTCCCTTGAGCGAAGTGGCAAGTTTCCGGTTTCATGATACACATGTCACAACGTGCTAATTTCTTCATGCATGGGAAGCAATGGCCTTGAGAGTAGCTTTTTTTGGTTTTCTTTCCGCAGGCATCACAATAGATATTGCCTGTGTGGGTGAGCTTGAGGTGCTTGCCAATCAGTGGGTTGAGTGGAAGTAGTTCATCGCCAACAGGCAGGTGGTATTCAACCACATTGCTGAGTTGGGATTTCATTTTACTGAGTGTTCCTAGCATGACTTTGCTCTTTTTTATGTAATGTAAATAAATGTAATCTTCAATGCCGGGTTGTTTACATGTCTGTAACCCGCTGTATCATTTCACATATGCTACCAAGTATGCAAAACCCAAGGGTGAATGCTTGGTTCGCTATAAATGGAATAATAACAAAGGGGAAGAAGTCATGAAAAAAATTCTTGTTGCAGGAGGTGTTATGCTTGCAGCCAGTGTATCTGCAACGCCTTTTGAAAAGCCCGAAGATGCAATTGAATATCGCCAAGCCGCTTTTACCATGATCGCGACTAACTTTGGTGATTTGGCAGAAATGGTTAAGGGACGCAAAGAGTGGGATCAGCAAACATTTAGCCAACGCGCCCAGTTTATTTCGCAGTTGTCCTATATGCCAGAAGAAGCTTTTAAAGTGGATGGAACGGATAAGGGCCAGACCAAAGCCAAGCCAGAAATTTGGTCTGATTGGGACGGTTTCAGTGTTAAGCTGGACAAGTTTCAAACCGATATGGCGAATTTAGCTAAAGTATCGCTAGACGGTGACGAGCGAGCGACGAAGCGTGCATTTGGTGAAGCGGCTAAAAATTGCAAGTCTTGCCATAGTGATTATAAGTATCGCTAAGCCTTGGCTTCGACGGCGTTAATGCCGGTAAGATAAAATGCAAGGAAGGTAGGTGCCAGACGTATGTCTGGCATTTTTGATCATAGCAGGTAAGCCACGACTTCCTTGCCGAGGGTAAAATAGACAATCGTGCCAATAATGAGGAAGATCCCCCAGGCAAAAAGACCGTTGGTCATCTTCGGTGCACTGTTTGTTCCTATGGCCTTCCTTCCCGTCAACATGGGCGTGACGAGGTTATCTTTGCGTAAAAAATAGAGCATTATCGCGGCAAGGTGTACGCAGATGGCACCAAGGATGAGATTGAAATTTACTGCATGGATCTCGGTGAGAAAGCTGCTTGTTTCACCGCTGACAAGATAGGCAAAGGGGCCTTCAGATATAATATCGTCGTTAGCGAATAAGCCTGTTGCCAGCTGGGCGATGAGCAGCAGCATAAAAGCAACGACCATATAAGCGCCCGCAGGATTGTGGCCTGCTGATGGGGGATTCGTCTGCTTATTGCCCCTAGTGCTAGTTGCCAAATATTGGATCACAGCTCGGGGAGATCGCACGAAGCGATGGAACTGAGCCGTTTCACTGCCGATGATGCCCCATATCAGGCGTGTAGATAACAGCGCCAACAATAGATAGGCCAGGCTAAAATGCCAGTCCATTAGTCCTTCGCTGCCGGTATACCACAAGCCTCCGACAATAAAAGCTTGTAACCAGTGATAGCCACGGATAAAACTGTCCCACACCGCGGGCTGGTTGCTGAGCGTCATGACTGATTCCTTTCGTGTAATATGCATGGGGTTTTGTTTTACGTTATTTAAACATATTGGTGGCAATAATTAACTTGTCTTTTCATTTGTTTACAGTTGTGATTTTTTACAAGCGCCATAAAAATAGGCCCCTTTCGGGGCCTAAAGTGTAGTCATGATTGCTTGTCTTAGCGGTTTTCTATCCGGTTATAATCAAGTAACCCAGCTTCAATTGGGAACATACGCTGGTTTAGCTCGTTTAACTTATCACTGAAAGACCAGAAATCCGGGCTGGTTCTACGCAATCCATACCGGTCGAGGAATTGGCGGTAATCCTCCTCGCTCTGAATGGTGTTTATCTGATTGGCTGCATCTTTTAGATCCGCCTCTTGCAGATACCAAAATGCCCTTGGATAACTGCCCAGTAGTCCTCTGACCAAAGTGACGTTATCTTGCTCGTATAGACGGTTCGACTCCTCATCGAACAGGCTAGAGATATTTTTATGTGCGCTATTGCGGATCAGGGTAAACAGCTCAGCTTGTCGGCCTGATTGGGCGGGTTCTACCATAATGAATGTCACTTCGGGCAATAAGCTCGCTTGAATTCCGCTAAGTCGGTTCAACTGGTATAAGGCTTGCGAGTTGTTTGCGTACATGCTTGATTGGGTGAAATCATAGCGGTCGGGTAATACAACTTGAAGCTTTTGTTGCAACATGCCAAATAGCTCATTCTTCGGCTGAGGTGTATGGAAGCTAATACCTGTTGGTTGTTCAAACGCGTTTATATCACCCTGAAGATAATCACTCAGGTGCTTGCCTGCTCCTTGATACCAGTAGGCCAGTTCTTGTCGGCGGACATCAGCCGGAAGGAGAGAGAGGAAGTTAGACTCGCCTTCCATACGTAAGAAGTCCATATACATACGCGTGACCAGCTGGTGGCCAAAGTTACCGTATACGTCGAAACCCGCCACCAGCAGGTAGTGGATACGCTCGAGTAGGGAATAATCAATAACCCAGGCGGTCTTGGGATGATCTCCCACGAGTCCCTTTGTTACTGTGGCACTGTCAAAATGACGGAACACCGTAAGGCTAGCATTGTCGTTGTAGCCGTCACCATCCCAGATCAAGTCTGTTGTGAGGTGCTCGCCATTCTCGAACGCATCGTTGAGAAAGGCGTTCTTTGCTTTGAGGAACCGCCCTTGTTGCTTGGCGTAAGAGATCCAGTTAGATATGGGCAGGGTGTTACTTTCGTTTTCAGCCGGTAAGCGTAAATTCTCTGCTTGTGATGCGTAAAACTCATCAACCGATGGGGTATTGGCCATTGCAGGATCAACAAAGAAGACCCAGAAGTGATCATTGATAACATTCAGCGCGAGCTGCCCACGGCATACCGGTCCTTTGATAAAGCCCATGATGGTATTCTGTGCATTGTCGATCATGAAGCGGTATCGGCTATCAACCGGTATTTGCTTAAAAGCAATCAGCGGGTTAGCTGCAATCTCCGGGTCGTAGCTAGGCAGTGAGGTTACTTCATAATCTGGTTCGATAAAGAGCGTATGCAAACGGGCAAGCTTGGCATGGTTCAGTGCATAAGGCATATGTGTTTTGTCGACAATACTCTCTCTTACCGGCTGAAAGCGATAGTAGACACGGTCGACGCCAGGATCATCGTAAGGGCGTCGAGTGGCAATGAGATCAATGGGGGTGCCTGGCGCAGTACGAGAACGAACGAGTTTGAAAAAAGTCGGCTGCCGTTCGTCGGAAAAGTAGAGATGGGAAACAAACAAGTGCTCATAGATGTAGCGGCTAGCCAGTTGTTGCTTAAGGCTACTTCCATTGAGTACAGTCTCCCACTCGGCAACTTTACCGAGGGTTTGTTGACCGGGTGCCGGTGCCGCTGTCATCATGCCACCATTGGCCAGCCAGTCCATCAACACCTGATTCTCTTCATCACTGATTTGGGGGAGGCCGTAGGGCATTCCCCACTCTGGGTAGCTTTGTTCATAGGTAGCCATTTCCTCGATGGTCGGACACTGTTGATCACGATCCAAAGAAAAATCCCACTCATCGTGATTGAGAACTTTCTGATCTGGTAAAGGGTGGGCCTGTTTTAGCTGCAGCATCCTCGCCATAACCCCAGCTTGGGTATTGGCTTCTTCCGATTGCACACGTTCATTCAGCACCGGATTAAAACCTTTCTCGCGCCATTCAGCTGTTGATTGCGCATCAATAAACATCCGGGTGGTATTGGCCGCCAAAAGGCGGGTGCCTTCATAGACTTTTTGCTTGCTGGCTCCTCGATCGACCCCTTCTGCTGATGACAGTTTCAATTGACAAGGCGCATCGTAGCAGGCGTGGCAAACCACACAGCGATTTTCAATAATGGGCTTGACCTCGTCTAGATAGTGATTGGCAATGGGAGAGTCGGCCGGTGCTAACCTTTCTTGGGGCTGGGGTTTACCATAAAGCTGATCCAGGGTAAGTCCTGCATAAACAGCGCAACCCGAGAAAAATAGCGTCAGTATCAATAGCAACGAATGTTTTTGGTGTTTGTTTTTTATACTCATTCTGTATTGTTCTTTTGTTCTACACCAGCAAATCGCGCTGGGTTAAAAGCTAATGTTATGGTTAAGTCTACCAAAACACATATCTTGCTTGTAAAAATGATTGGTTTTTATTGAATGGTGGCGGGATGTGATCAAGAAAGCAGCCCGTTAGAGCTGCATTCAATCTGTAATATGCGGATTATTGGTTAAGAAGCTGGCGTTTGTAGTTGAAAATTTTGGCGTTCTTTTCACTGTTGTGAACCCAATAAATGCCCACTTGATCATTAAGGACCAGATCAATGAAAGGCTGTTGGTAAAGTAGGTAACTATAGCCAATCGTTTTGCCCAGGAATTGATTTTTCACCTTGCTTTCGATACGTATTGCCGTCGATGTGTCTTCATTGACAAACTCATTAGGCTGGTAAGCCCAATGATACATTATAGGTTTCACTTCAATTGTAGAGATAAATGGGGACTCATTTTCTATCACGGTTAAGGCTGCAGAGCTGATCGACATAGCATGGTGGTAACCCGTGTCTTCTTCGGAAATGAAATTCAGGTATGAGAAGTTCAGCTTGTTGTCCTCATCTTGTGTGATGTAGTAATACACCACCTGCGCATCGATACCCGAGTCATCAATGAAGTTGAGAAAGACCTGAGAAGTCGGCTCTCTGGCAAGTTCGGTCTGAACAATTGGGTCTTGTCGTGATAGTGGTAGCTCCTGGAGCACTTTTAACTTGAATAGCGACCACCCATCTTCGTCGATTTGGTAGGAAAAGTCAGTCTGTGGCAGACAGTGGTTGTTTTTATCGACGCGACACCAAGCCAGTGAGTAGGAATCTTCTCCTTTAAAGGCATAGAGCTTAACGTTGTCTAATTCTGGTGCATTGTCGATTTGGTTATAGGCGAGGTGAAGCTCATCAAGTTTATTTTGGAGTTCGCCAATACCTGTTTCGCTGGTTGCAACCAGCGTGACTATGCTGGTTTGGAACATGGTGGTGCGAGTAAAGTAGTGGGGTTTGTCTGGGTATTTATACCCCGACAGCCAAAAGTGTATGCCAGTCAGCACAATTGCGAATATGGAAATAGCAACGGCTATGTATGGTAAAAAGGGAGCTGTTTTTTTAATGACTTTGGATGCCGATAAATTGGAATACTTCTCGACAGTAATTTGGGTAATCTGGTAGCCGACGCGTGGCAGTGTCTCAATGATCTCGCCTTTGGTTTTTTCCTGCAGTTTCACGCGCAAGCTGCGGATAGCTTGAAACAGAGAGGCTTCAGAGACGACGCGGTCAGGCCAGCCAGCTTTTAGCAGCTCCTCTTTTGTAACGGCGCTATTAACATGCTCAATGAGGTAGAGCAGTATGTATTGCTCCGAGAGGTTGAGCTTTTGGTTGGTTGTGTCTGACTTTATGATTCCCAGAGCGGGGATGAAAATAAGCTCATTGGTAAATTTGAACTGTTTTTGGCCAGGCATTGATACCTCAGAACCTTTTTATTTTATATTTTAATAGCTTATTGGCGTATATGCCCAAATAGGTAACGCTCGAATGATTTAAGGCGATTATTTTATCATGAAAAAAAATAATTGGTATGCGAATAATTACTTAGAGATAAAAGCAGGGAGAGCACATAGGCTCTCCCTGAAATTTAGATAATTTTCCCTGAATCAGGTTGCTTATTTCTTGAAGATCTCTTGGAACTCACGCTTCATTGGCGGGTTACGGCGAGCTTTTTTCAACTGCTTACACATGTCTTTGACACAGTTGTGAAGTACCTTATCAAGCATCACTGCTTTGTAGTCTGTGTACTCTTCATCGGTCATATCTGAAGGCTTTTCAGTTTCTTGCATTTCGCCAAGAAAATCGACACCTGAATAGCTCTGGCTTAGTGCAATCAGAGCGTGGAATTGTTCGAAGTTGTCCAGTACGTTTTGAGCACTTGCTGGTAGCTGATCCCAAGCTTCACGAGAAGTTGGCTCAGATGCTTTGTAAACGTTAATTAGCATGTCAAGAAGCTCTTCTGGCACCTCTTCAAACTCAACAACTTGGCGTAGTTCTGGTGAACAATCGTCAAGTGTGAATTTTACTTCTTCAATCGTTTGATCTTCTTTTTTCTCAATATCAGACATAGCTAATTCCTAAAGCATGATTTGGTTAAGGGAGGGAATCCTATAGCCCTTTATCTAAAAGTCAACAGGTATAGCCAATCACCCTGATGGCTTTGGCTATAAGATACCGGAACATAGCAACAAATCACGTTAATTTGCTCACGATTATCAGCGCAAGCTTTGTGAGATGATGCATAGCCCCAACGCCTGCCGCTGAAGGAAGAGTCGCCGAATACCTTGAAAAGTGATAGCTGTAACTGAGTTGCATAAACTTGTTAACCAAAACCTTACGGCATTGCATTGTGTGCTATAAATAGCTTAAGGAAAAGCCAATATCTCAATAGGATGCTTAGATGGAAGCGATGCGGATACTACTGGTAGATGATGTGCATCTTGAGAGGATGCAGTTAGCCATGAGGCTACAACGCCTCGGGCATGTGGTTGAAGCTGTCGCTTCAGGTCAGGATGCTATTGAAAAATATCCATTGTTTGATCCCGACTTGCTGTTGCTTGATGTCAGCATGCCGGATATGAGTGGAACAGAGGTTGCCGAGCAAATTCGAATCAAACATCCTGATTGGGTGCCGATTATCTTCTTAAGCGGTCACGACGAGCCTGAAATGATCGCCAAAGCAATTGATATGGGCGGGGATGACTATATTGTTAAGCCCGTAAACAACATTGTACTGGCGGCAAAACTCAAAGCCATGCAGCGCATTGCTTATATGCGTCATCAGCTTAAGGACACAACAAAAAGCCTTGAGCTAGCCAATGAAAAACTCTCTCAGCAAGTCAATGAAGATGGTCTCACCAAATTAGCAAACCGTCGTTACCTCGATACAAAACTGACCGAGTTTATTTCATGGCATGGCCGTAATAACTTTCCACTTACTTTGATTATGCTCGATGTCGATCATTTTAAGCTGTTCAATGATCATTATGGCCACATTGAAGGGGATCGTTGTTTGCAGATGGTTGCGGCGGAGCTGAAGAAAAGCTTTAGTCGAGCCGGCGAGCTGGCGGCCAGGTATGGCGGCGAAGAGTTTGTTGTTGTGCTAAGTAATTGCGATAAGACGCGCGCGGTTCGCGAGTGCGAGCGGTTAAAGCAGTGTATACAGAAACTTGAAATCCCTCATTCAAAGTCGACTACGGCTGAAATTGTGACGGTAAGTCAAGGTATGGTGTCGTGGGTACCAACGGGGCTAGAGACAGTTGATAATATGTATCAGATAGTCGACCGTGTACTCTATAAGGCCAAAGAGCAGGGGCGCAATCGCTTCGTCGCTGCAGAATTTACGTAATCTCTCACTTCTTATTCTTTGATCCAGTTAACATTTTGTGTCATATCAAGCGTTATTTGGCTGTTTTGCAGCCAAATAACTTGTTGTCTGCTTGCTGTCGCTCACTGCAATGATAATCTGCTATTTAAAGGGCAAGTCCCTGGCAGTATACATTCTCTTGAGTAGAAGCCATCCAATATACAATGACGCTCTTGTTTTCGGCTATGCTCAATGGAATTTGTATTGTAAGAAGAAAAAGGGTGAGGGGAGATCATGGATATTTGCTTTTCGCAGACAGAAGCGCGCGTGTTAGGTTGCTTGCTTGAAAAAGAGGTAACTACACCTGATCAGTACCCATTAACATTGAATGCACTGACAACGGCTTGTAACCAAAAAAGTAATCGCGAGCCTGTGATGTCGCTTGATGAAGCTACGGTGCAAGACACGCTGGAAGCATTAAAAACAAAGCGATTTGTTCAAGAAGTCACCGCGGGTTTCGGGAGTCGAGTGGCTAAATATCAGCACCGATTCTGCAACACGGAATTCAGTACTTTCCAGTTCAGTAAGCAAGAGAAGGCAATTATCTGTGTGATGTTGCTGCGTGGTCCTCAATCGCCTGGAGAGTTGCGTACCCGCACCAATCGATTGTGCAACTTTGCCGATGTCAAAGAAGTGGAAGCCGTACTGAGTACTCTATCAGAGCACCCGAAAGGGCCGTTTGTTATCCAATTGCCTAAAGAGCCGGGCAAGCGAGATTTCCGCTATATGCATCTGTTCAGTGGCGAAGTTGACATTGAAGCGTTACAACAGCAAAGCGCTGCGGTAGGAAGCCCATCGTCACCGTCTTCTGAGCGGCTGACGGCCTTGGAAGACGAGGTTGCAGAGCTTAAGAAAGAAGTGGAAGAGCTCAAGGCAATGCTTGAATCTTTAACTTCATAAGTGTCCAATAAGCGATCTATGTTGCCAGCCCAGCAATTGCTGGGCTTTTTTGTGAAGGTAGTAACTTAGCATGACGGGGTCTGAAAGCAACCAACCTGCCAATTGCGATAACCAAAAAAATAAAATGGGTGAATGGTCGGTCTATTTAATTAGGACGGCTGCCGATCAGCTGTATTGCGGTGTGACGACCGATGTAGAAAGACGGTTCAACGAGCACGTTTCTACCAAGCGGGGAGCCAAATTTTTGAAGGGCAAAGGCCCACTGCAGTTGGTATGGTCGGAGTGTGTCGGTGATAAACGACTGGCCATGCAACTTGAATATCGTATCAAGCGCCTATCGAAGTGCAAAAAGGAGCAGTTAGTTGCTCGTGGGCTTAGCGTATTTAGCTTGGTTAAGTGATGAACTGAAGTCGCTGAGAACACGTACCAATAGATAATATTTGTCTTTTTTTAACTTAAATTCATTTGTTGATTGATATTTGCGCGTATGTCAGGCAATTGAAATTGAACCTTCTCCTTGTTCAAACTACACTGCGTTTATCATTTTTATATTATTATTTTATTTTCCCAGGATAATTTTATGGCACTTAAAGCCACTATCTACAAAGCCCAGTTCAATGTTGCTGATCTAGATCGCCATGTTTACATCGACCAGCAGCACACCTTGGCGTGCCACCCATCAGAGACCCTACAACGTTTGATGCTTAGACTCATAGCATGGGGGTTTAATGCTGATGAGGAATTGCAGTTCACTAAGGGGCTTTGTGAAGCCGATGAGCCAGCGCTTTGGCAGAAAAACCTTAGTGATGAAATTGAACTATGGATTGATCTGGGCCTGCCAGACGAGAAGCGTTTGAAGAAAGCTGCTCACAAGGCAAAAAAAGTCATTATTGTTGCTTATGGTGACAATGCGGCCCCGGTTTGGTGGAAGCAGCATCAGGCAAAAGTAAGCCAGTACGGTAATATCTCCGTGGTGTTTTTCAATGACGAAACGCTAGCGGAATTAGAAACACTGGTTGAGCGAACTATGAACCTTCAGCTAACCATTGAAGCTGAGCAGGGTTGGTTGATGGCCGGTGATAAAAGCTGTACCTTGGCGCCAGAGTGGTGGCTTCGCTAATACCGCTCTATCGCTGTCGAATGTCACGCATCAGTCACAGAATCCTTGCATCATAGCCTTTTAGGGTACGTTTTCGCGATTTCAGCAATAAGGAGTATTGCAATGGCATCAAGTGTGCATGCTTTAGCAACAAAAGTGTGGAATTATCATCATCTTAATAACACGCTCTCGCCAAGCGACTGCATTTTTGTATTATGTAGTAACGACATTCGAGTCGCCGAGCATGCAGCAAGATTGTTTCTCGATGGCTATGCCCCATACATCGTTTTTTCTGGCGGTGAAGGTGAATTGACGCGGGGGATGTTCAAGGGGTCAGAGGCTGAAGCGTTTGCAGAAGTGGCTATGGATATGGGTGTGCCGGAGCATGCCATTCTGATTGAGCCTCAATCCACCAATACCGGTGAAAATGTCCAGTTTACCCGAGCCTTGCTTGAGGTGAAGGGGTTAGATCCTTCCTGTTTTATCATCGTGCAAAAGCCGTTTATGGAACGGCGTGCTTACGCTACATTCCAGCAGAACTGGCCAGGTAAGAAGGTACTTGTATCTTCGCCGCCGATTGGTTTTGACGAATACCCCAACGAGACATTGTCATACAGCGATGTGATTAATGTCATGCTCGGAGATCTACAGCGAATAAGGGTCTATCCGTCTTATGGCTACTCGGTAGAGCAAGACATTCCTGATGAGGTTTGGCAGGCTTATCAACAATTGGTTGAGCTGGGCTTCGAGGAACACCTACTTGGCTAGGATTGAATCGGTTTTGTATTGCCGTTAAAAAAGCCCTGTTTCAAAAGACAGGGCTTTTATTTTGTTTATTGCTTTTTATCGCGCAGCATTCATGCCCTGCTCCCAGAAAGCGACTTCCATACGGGTAGCGGTTTTGAATATTTCACATAGGCGCTGGCCTCGTTGACTTTCAAGCGGAATTTCTTCCAGCATGGTATCCAAACGGCGAATGGTTTCTGCGACCCCAGATTGATACTCTTCACCACTGTAGAGTTCAACCCAGCTGCGATATGGGTTACCTTCAAGTTTGGTTTCAGACCATTTTTTTAGCCGCTGTCCCACAACCGCATAGCCAATCGCGCAGGGTGCCAGAGCTGTAAATAGGTCGGTGCGATCGCCAGCCATACCCGTATCTAATACATAACGGGTGTAACAGACGGTGCCGAAATCTTCGGGCTCAGCTTCCATCTCTGTGGCTGACAGCCCCCAGCTTTGGCAATACTCAATGTGATGATTCATCTCCGACTCAAGCAATGCATTCAAGCCTGGTAGTGGCTCTCGCATCTCAGCCAAGGTTGAGGATTTGAAGATAGCGAGGGCGTATGCTCGGGCATAGTGTTTTAAGAACAAATAATCTTGTTTCAGGTAGTGGAAAAAGGCGTACTTGTTCAAATCACCTGTCGCCAGCTGATTGACAAATTCGTGCTCGGTGTAATCGCCCCAGTCTTGTTGGCAATGGTTGATCAGATCTTGATACTTCATGGTGTGTCCTTGTTCGCGAAATGCATTACGCTTAATACGTCAGCACGTAATCTTTGGCTTTTGGTAGTGTTTTTATGATGTTGTGCTGTTTCATGAACTCGGCGTATTCATCATAGCGCTTTAGCTCTACCGCTCCCGGGCGAAGGGCAAAGCGAGTAAGAGTATCTTCCCAGGCTCGACGGTTGAGATCGTTGTCCAGCGTATCTGGCGAGTAGGCAACGAACTCTTTCCATGCCTGTTCCGGGTGGTTGATCAGGTATACCGTTGCTTTTTCGATAGCTGTGTTGAACTTGTTAATGGTCTCTGGGTTGTATTTGTGCTTATTGGCAACAAAAATAAGCTCGTCGTACGGTGGCACACCGTGCTCTTCCGGGTAGAAGGCCGTTGCGTCGTAGCCTTCGATTGCGAGTTGGTTAAGCTCGAAGTTGCGCAAGCCGCCCCAAATGGCATCCACTTTTCCAGAAGCCAGCGAAGAGGATAGTGCCCAACCAACATTGATAATTTTTACGCTATCCATATCCACACCTTCTGAGCGAAGCATGGTACCTACAGTAGCATCTTCGTTCCCGCCAATTGCGACGCCGATGTTTTTACCTTTCAAATCAGCCAGTGATTTAATTCCTGACTTGTCCAGTACGATCAGGGAGTTCAGCGGGCCCGAGATCAATGTGGCTGAACGCACCAGAGGAAGGTCTGCAGCTGTGCTGGAGATAAGCGTGCTCTGGTAAGACACTGCAAGATCACTTCGGCCTGCGGCCACCAGCTTATCCGGCACACTTGGATCCGCGGGTTCTTGAATTTGAACCTGCAAACCCTGTTCAGCAAACCACCCTTTTTCTTGAGCTAGAATAATCGGGCCGTGGTTGGGGTTGACGAACCAGTCCAACATGAGAGTGACTTTTTCTTGTGCCGACGAGCTGAAGGATGCCAGCATAAGTGCTGCGGCAGCAATAAGATGCGGTTTACCCGCTGAATAAAGAGTGGCTTTCATTTTATTTCCTTGTTGTTGAGCGAAGAAAAACATTCCGTTAATTAACTATTGGCTCTGCCATGGAATGGCTTTCTTTAATAAAAAGTCGGTGATGAAGTACAGGCTGATGGAGAAAAAGGCCAAGATAAACAATGCGGCAAACATCTCATCGACAAACATCCGTGCATTGGCTTGGAGCATGAGGTAGCCCAGTCCTTCACTTGAGCCTACCCATTCGCCGATGACTGCACCAATGGGGGCAACGACAACCGCAACCCGTACCCCTGAAGCTAAAGCAGGCAGGGCTGCGGGAAGACGGATTTGCCATAGCTGTTGCCAGCGGGTCGCCCCCATGGTCATTGCCAAGTCCAGGTAGCCTTTGGGGGTATGGCGAAGTCCGTCATAGCAGCAGGTGGTGACCGGGAAAAAGATGATCAAAGCTGCCATGACAATTTTTGATGCCATGCCGTATCCAAGCCACAGCATGAGAATGGGCGCAATAGCGAATACCGGTATGGCCTGGCTGGTGATCAATACTGGCAGGAGCCAACGGCGCAAAGGCTCGAATAGCAGCATTTGCAGAGCGAAAAATAGCCCCATAGCCAAGCCCAGAAGAAGGCCGAATACGACTTCTGTTCCTGTGACAATGGTATGATGCCAGAGTACATCCGCGCGTTCGACCAGCTTGGACAGCACGGCGACGGGGCCAGGCAAGATAAAGGGGGGCAAGCCGAACAGTACCACGCAGGCCTGCCACAACCCCAAGATGATCGCCATGCTGGTGACAAAGCGGGTAATTGGCCATGACAAGACGGTACTGTTTCCCTTGCGAAACGCCTGACTAACGGCCTGCTGCTCTAGCATGGGGTTTGGTAGCTTTGACGATAGGACAGGTTCAGGCATAGTCATTCTCCAGCTGGTTGATAATTCCTTGCTGGTGGGCAGCAAGTTCGCCGTCAAATTGCCTTGGTGGGGGACCAGACGGGATCGGCAAGGCACTCATTGAGGCTGGTGAGCCTGCCATCATGTAGATATGGTGCCCAAGACGAAGTGCCTCTTGCGGATCATGGGTTATCAACAAGACGGTTTTTCCAGCAAGCAGGCGTGCAGACAGTGACTGTAGTTTATGGCGGGTTACGGCATCGAGTGCTGAAAAGGGCTCATCCATCAATACTACGGGTTTGTCTTGCATCAAGGTACGGGCCAGAGCGACACGTTGGCGCATCCCCCCTGAGAGCTGGTTAGGCATGACCTCGGCTTTGTCAGCCAACCCCACCGCATCGAGCAATGCCATGGCTTTCGGTATATTGGCGTCTTGACTAGCGCCGAAGCGGGTACTCAAGCAGACATTGCCAAGGACATTGAGCCATGGCAACAGCAGATCTTGTTGTGCCATATAGGCAAGATTGCCAGCCAACGGCCAATCATTGCTGGTGGTTATCGAACCGCTCCAGGCAACGTTGTCCTCGAGAAGCCCTGCCAGGTGGCGAAGCAGAGTAGTCTTCCCACAACCACTTTTACCGAGCAGGCAAGTCCATTGCCCAGCCGGAAGCTTAATATCTAACTGGTTGAACAGAGGAGAATGGGCATCATTGTACCTAAGTGTTAATTGCTCGATACAGACTGTCATTCCCTTGGTATGAGCCGTAAAAGTCTTGTTCATCGGTGTAACGCTTCCATGTTTACTCGGGCTTAAAATGGCCAGCAAAGAAATGGTTTACCGGGCCGTGACCAGCGCCAATCTGGAGAGCATCTGCATTTTCGATTGCTTTGGTTATGTAGGTTTTGGCATGCTTAACGGCTTCTTCTAGCGGATACGCCTGAGCAAGGAAAGAAGCCGTAGCAGCTGACAGGGTGCACCCGGTACCGTGCGTATTGCGGGTTGCGATTCGCGGCGTGCTCATACGCACGACATCATTTTCGAGGATCAGCAAATCAGTACTGGAGGTGTCATTTTCCAAGTGGCCCCCTTTTAGCAGAATCGAACGGGACCCGATTGCTCGTAAAGCAGAGATCATGTCAGCCATTTGCTGCTCGTTCTCTGGCAGGCGGCTGCTAATCAGCGCAGCAGCCTCAGGCAGGTTTGGGGTGATCACATCGGCAAGCGGAAGCAGCTCGTCTTTTAGCGTTGAGATGGCATCCTGTTCAAGCAGCAAGTCGCCGCTTGTTGCCACCATAACCGGGTCTACTACCAAAAATCTCGGTTGGTATTGGCGCAGCTTGCTAGCGACCATACGAATAATATTCGCATCACTTAACATGCCAATTTTTACCGCTTTAACATCGAGATCGGTAAAGACAGCATCCAGTTGTTGCTCTACAAAGGCCGGGTCAATGGCCTGGATACCGGAGACACCTTGAGTGTTCTGTGCGGTTAGGGCGGTGATTACCGAGCAGGCATAGCCACCTGTCGCTGAGATTGCTTTGATATCGGCCTGGATACCAGCTCCGCCGCCACTGTCAGAGCCAGCAATGGTAAGGGTAATAGGAGTGTTTGATGATATTGGCATAACTACCTCTAATTTTAGACGCAAGGTAGCCGTTGCCATCGACCCTATATAAGGGGCGAAATAGAGCAGTCTAGCTAGTTCCCTACGCCATTATTAAATGGATCAGGTTCAACGGGTCCCACTACGTGGTCTCAGCGCTTGGCTCCCCGACTAACGGATAAATTTTGTTTATTCGGTCAAAAACAGATATTGACCTTAAAAAAGTTTTTTCTGGCATATCTGCCTGAAGATGCGAGTAATCTAAACATGTTTTTTACCGCAGAGCAAACATGTTAGGAATAAAATGAGGGGGAAAGGAGAAAAACAGGAGGGGAGACAGGCAGCCATGAGATGGCTGCCCATTCAATTACATTTTTTTGCAGTATGCTGCGATGATAACCATGTTGGTGCCTGCAGCTTTGCCTGTAATATGCAGTGGGTTATCTGTCAGGCGGATTCCACGTACAGCTGTACCTTGTTTGATCACAAGGTTTGAGCCTTTAACTGGTAGATCCTTGATGATGGTTACGTTGTCACCAGCCTCAAGTGGTGTACCGTTTACATCAACGGTTTTAATTGCATCTAGCTCAGCAAGGGCGATACCTTTCTCTGCCCACTCGATCATGTCTTCTTCCATGTACATCATATCTAGCAGGTCTTGTGCCCAGGTTTCAGAAGATAGACGTTTAAGTAGGCGGTAAGCCATAACCTGAACCGCTGGCTCCTGGCTCCACATGCTGTCGTTTAGGCAACGCCAGTGGTTCTGATCCAGTGTTTCTGCGTCTTCGATTTCTGTACGGCAAGTACCGCATACCATCACACAGCTACCTGCGGTTTGGTCAGGAGAAGCAGGTACTTCGTAAACGCTCAGACTGTCTTCTGAACCACATAGTTCACACTTAGCGCCAGCGCGCTCTTTAACGATAGATTCAATGCTCATAGGAATATTCCAAGGAAGTGTAATGGTGTTCCTTACCCATACGGGTAATTGTTCGGTTTATTATGCCATTTAATTTTGAGAAGAAAAGGAATGAAGATCAAGATCACAATACTCTCATCTATTTACGGACAAAAAACAGCCGAATTAAAAAGTTAAGTAAAAATAATGCAACAAAATTGTAGGGTGTAATGTTGAAATGAGACTAAGCTCTAAGAGCCTATCCAAGCAGTTATAGATAGAACAATAGGAAAAGTTATGAAAAAGGCACTGTTTTTATTTTCAGCTTTAGCACTTATTGGATGTGATGATGAGGATGTGGTTAATACGCTTTCGGGCAATGCTGAAGTATTTGCCGTCACCGGGGCTGAAATTGCGGGAGCGCAAGGGTATACCAGTATTGAAAGCATCGAAAATACGTACCCGATCACTTTACCCGATGAGTTTCCCGCTGGCTCGGAAGCCGATTTGGATAACAAGTTGGGAACATTAGGCATAGATATAGATGATACTGACTGTGGTGTTATAGATACAAGAGGAGATGTTTGCTTTGGCGCGGGGAGCAATACAGTTTGCGTACCGGATGAAGTGACAAAGCTCGGCATCAAACTCTATACCATTGATATGGATGAAGTCAGGCGCGCGTACGATAATGGTTTCTACCCCAAACTGGCAGCTGACTTTTTAGGTGAGACCTACGCCAATTTTGATATTGAACGAGTTAGTTGTGCAAGCATAGGCTTATAGTTTCCAGCTAGTTCTTAACAAGCAAAGTGAGCTAACCTCAGGCTCGCTTTGCTTTTTTGTGGCTGTGTAATAAAAACAATGCTGCTCTTTCATTCTTGTCGTTATATTTTATTAGCCGCCTCGCAATTCATTCGTCCCCCTGACTACGTATTAATTCAGTTTGTTATTTTAAACAGATACCTACGGGATTAAATGGGTGAAAAATAATGAAAGGGATATGGGGTGGCGGCCTTGTCGGTTTATTGATGAGTATTTCAGCAATAGGACACGGTGCAGATATTGAAAGTTATGTTGTGGGTGGTACACCGGTCAGGCCGGGTGATGATTTGAGATGGATGGCATCTCTAAGAAATACGACAGCGGATACTTCACATTTTTGTGGTGGGAGTATAGTCAATGAGAGGTGGGTGCTAACAGCTGCCCACTGTGTTGTACAGGGAGATATCGGCAATGAATATACGGTGCCGCCGAATAATTTAGCGGTGATGGTCGGCACTTTAGGGAGTGAAGTGACTGATCCTTCAGACTTATATCAGGTTAGTCATGTAGTCGTACATCCTGATTATTCGCCCTATGCTGTAATCAGTATTACCGTGGATGATGACGGAAAAGAAATAAAAGAAGTCACTCAGTTAGCGCTGGATAATGATGTTGCATTACTTCGGGTAAATCGCTCTTTTCCATTTCCCAGGGTCAGCTCGATTAAACTAGCAAATAGTCAAGTTGCCCAAGGATTAGAGTCTAAATTAAGTGGCGAGTGGAATGAGGCAAGTCGACCAGAAAATGTAATGGTCTCTGGCTGGGGGTCAACAAAGAGTGATGGGACAGGTATATCTGATACATTGATGAAGGCTAATTTATCTTATCTGCCTATAGCTGACTGCTTTAATTTGCTGGAAAGAGGAAATGATGCACATTACGTTATTGATAGCCCAACAAACTTAACCAAAGTATGTGCTTTGCCACCTGATGTCTTGTTCGACCATACTGGTGCCCCCCTAAACTATGGCCCTGACTCCTGTAAAGGCGATAGTGGCGGCCCCTTGGTGGCAAAGAACTCTGACGGCGATTGGGTTCAACTTGGCATCGTAAGTGGCGGGCCTGTCGGCACCCCAGTTTGCGGTGCGTATCTTCGACCTGGATTTTACGCTCGAGTCGGGAATTACTACGAATGGATTGAGAAAAATGTGGGTACGATTCCTGAGGCGCCAGTGACGAATCCCGACTTTATCGAAGGAGGCAATAATGAGGGGGAGGGAGGAAGTGGTGGTGAGTCTGGTGATGGAAAAACGGACGAAGACTGTAATCCTAACGTGTCAGGCATCAGCCCGAATAATTGCGCGCTCATCGCTGATGGTGGGGGAGCAGTGAATATTTTCAGTCTTGTCTGTCTGTTGATATTGCTTTGTTGCAAAAAGCGGTATGATTGAGATTTAGTCCAAATGAATCAGCCACCCCAAAGGGTGGCTGATTTCGTTAGCGGCAGAATGTTACTGGCTCTTTCCCTTCTGCTAACTGGATATGTGTGACGGCTGGTTGGGTTTCTGCAATCACCTTGCCGCCACGTACTGAGTAGCGGACAGGGACTTGACGTCGTACTGCATCAAAACCACTTTCAGCTGGAAGGATAAGCAGATTACCCGGCTTACCCAGTTCGATACCGTAACGGTTTTGGATGTTCAGAGTGTGAGCAGAATTTGTGCTAATCAGATCCAGAGATTGATTGATCTGATCGTAGCCCATTACTTGGCATACATGCAGCCCCATGTGCAGAACTTGCATCATATTGGCTGTACCAAGTGGGTACCATGGATCAAACACATCATCATGCCCAAAACAGACGTTGATTTCAGATGCCAGCATCTCTTTTACACGGGTGACACCGCGCCGCTTTGGATAGTCATCAAAACGGCCCTGTAGGTGGATGTTCACCAATGGGTTAGCTACGAAGCTGATCCCCGACATCTTCAGCAGACGGAACAGGCGTGAGGCATAAGCACCGTTGTATGAGTGCATCGCCGTCGTGTGGCTAGCAGTGACTTTGTCACCCATTTCAAATTTATGGGCAAGTGCCGCTAGGGTTTCCACGAAGCGTGATTGCTCATCATCGATTTCATCACAGTGAACGTCGATGAGGCGATCATATTTGCGCGCCAGCTCGAATACATAATGAAGCGACTCTACACCGTACTCACGGGTAAATTCGAAGTGTGGTATTGCGCCAATGACATCGGCCCCCAGTTTGACTGCCTCTTCCAGAAGTTCTTTGCCGTTGGGGTAGGATAGGATACCTTCTTGTGGAAATGCCACGATTTGGATATCTACCCATTCTTTCATCTCTTCTCGAACTTCCAGCATCGCTTTTAGGGCGATTAGAGTTGGGTCTGATACATCGACATGGGTACGGACATGCTGAACACCATTGGCGATTTGCCATTTCAGGGTCTGTTTGGCACGCGCCTTCACATCTGCGATGGAGAGCATCGACTTACGCTCGGCCCAGCGCTCAATTCCTTCGAACAGAGTACCTGAAATATTCCAGTTAGGCTCCCCGGCAGTTTGAGTGGTGTCAAGGTGAATATGAGGTTCACAGAAAGGTGGTACCGCCATACCGCCTTCACCATCAATAACAGTGCCTGAAAAGTCAATTTGCTCCTCAATTGGCTTGATTGAGTGGAATTTACCTTCATTAATCAGAATCTGATGCAGGCCATCCTTGCCTTTGATAGTGACGTTTTTTATTAGCATATTTGAGGTTTGCATCTTAGTTGTCCTTACGCGTTACTTGCACAGGCTGTGGGTTCGCGATTTAGCACCGGGTTAAGAATAAGGTAACTGATAGCGCCACCTAGTACCGCATTGATTGGTACGACGCCAGGCAAGAAGTGACCGGCAGCAACACCAACCGCAACACCAATAATTGCGGCCCAGTTAACTGTTTTGAATTCGGCATTTGCGAAATCTTTGTAACGATGACGGTTTTTCAAGAAATCTGCAATGATAATGCCGCCAATTGGAGGAATTGCCGCCGATAAGAAGGTTAACCAGCCTACGAAGTTATTGTACAGCCATAGCGCACATAGTGTACCGATTAAACCGTTTGCCATCGAAAGATACTTGCTTGGCAACCCCGTCACGTTCGAGAAGCCTAGGCCAGAAGCGTAAAGGGCATTGTCGTTGGTGGTCCAAATATTCAGGCCAAGCACTATAATTGCTGGAATCAGCAACCCTTGCGCAATCATCACTTCAGAAATATCAGACTGACCGGTAGCCGCGGCACCCGCAGCGCCAAAGATGAACATTAGCGAGTTACCGATAAAGAAGGCAATCATGGTGACCATGACGGCACCCATAGGTTTTTTGCCGAAGCGGACAAAGTCGGCTGTTAATGTACCTGCCGAAACGAATGAGCCGACAACGAGTGCAAGGGCCGTTGAGAATTCGATTGGGTTTTCAGGAGTAATGGCCTTGAGTCCGTCGACTCCCCCTGTACTGCCTATCGCCTCAAGAACCGAGTATCCGCCCAGCAAAGCGATGGCAGGCACTGCTATCGCGGATAAAACCATCAAAGCGGAGATCCCAAAATATACCGTGGCCGTCATCAGCAAGCCAGAAACTAAAATCAGGATATTGGTATCAATGCCTGTGGCTTTTTGAACCGGGATCGCGAACATGGCGACACCAACGCCAAACCAACCGACCTGTGTACCGCCAAGCAGCAAAGATGGGAGCCATGAGCCTTTAGAACCAAAAGAGAATCGAGCAAGAAGATGAGTAGAGAGGCCAGAGGAGGCGCCGATGTAGCCGAGGAAAGAAGTGTAGATACCGAGGATGAGGTTACCAATAAGAACAGCGAGGAAGAAGTCATCAAAGGAGAGTCCGGTTCCTAGGGTTCCTCCTGTCCACATACTTGCTGAAAAGAAGGTTAAACCCAGCATTACCATGGTAAGTGAAACCACCCCTTTACGTGCCGATTTTGGCACAGGGCCAAGACTGTAGTTGTTGTCGCCTGCCATTGAAACACCTCAAACGTCTTAAAATAATTGTACTGATTTATAGCTAAACGGCGCGTATTTTAGTGAATAAAAAACTGCTGTCAAATGGGTTTTGTTGGTATTTTTGTTTTTATTGTTTAGTTGCAAATAATATTATTGTAATTCAGCTGCTTAGAATTATTGGTATGGTTGTCTGTAAAAAAAAGAAAACGTTTTTATGGTGATTGTTTGAGTTTTAAATTGCCATATGTGTATAAAAATAAGGAATCTATATCCTGCTTCGTGATTATGTCGATTATGTTTAAAGGTGGTGATATGAAAACGATTTCTTTTCGAGTATTTTGCTCTTTCTGGTCCGGGGCTAAAGATGAATACTCCTTTTTCTATGCTTTTGGTTGGAAAAATGGCTGATATATGGTGATTTTGTGTCGTAGTGGTTGTTTTTGGTGGTTTGTTTTGTGGTTTTGAGCCGGTTTCAGGGGAGGGAACTTAAGGTGGTGGCGTGGGGGGAATATTAAGAACTAGGCTGTGGATAACTTTATTATCCACAAAACTTGTGAGTAACTCTGTGGGAAATGGTTGGGGGCTAATAGCCATGCTGGCTTCAGTAAAGTCAAGCCTCAGTTTCATGAAAATAATATAAAAACTTAATGAAAAATAAAGGTTTTTGATGTGGCTCAATTTTGCTTTTCACTACTAATTACCAAACGGATGAACAGTATGTCTGCACGAATTTGTTGCGAGCGCCACAATCTTCTTGATTGAGTTGCATATAGGCATGATAATGCTGATTGAATGATAATGATTTTGATTAGTGTGGATTTTTGTGTCTAAAATTCTCGTTGTAGATGATGATATTGTTCTTTGTGAACTGCTTCAGGAAGTTCTTGAAGACGAAGGGTATGAAGTCCACTGTGCTCATTGTGGTAAAACTGGCCTGGCTTATTTAGAGCAGCTGCCGGTTGATCTCGTTCTTCTCGATGTTATGCTTCCATATATTGATGGCATGCAACTCGCGCGCAGGATATGCCAGCGTTTTGCGACACCAATAATTATGTTAACGGCATTAGGTGACGAAGCATCATTACTGGATGGCCTACAAGCTGGTGCTGATCATTATATGGCGAAGCCATTTAAAGTACCTGAATTGCTGGCTAGAATTAAAGCCACAATGCGTCGGGTTGGATTAGAAAAGCAGAGAAGCAGTAATTGCACCGCAGAAGTTGAGATTACTGAGCAACTAAGGCGAATACCTTTAACTGATACAGAAAGTGATTTGTTGGAGTATCTTGTTCGCCATAACGGTATTGTTGTTTCTAAGGCTGAATTACAAAAAGCCGTACTTAAGAAAGAATTGAGTCCATTTGACCGCAATCTTGACATGCATATAAGCAACATTCGTCGCAAAATAGTTCAATCAGGGTTGCCAAAGCAACATATAAAAACAGTAAGAGGCAAAGGGTATAGTTTCTTGGAAGTGATTGGGACTTGAATAAATAAAAGAGTGGCGCAAGAAGCGCCACTCTTCAGCTTTATTTACTATAGGAACTAGCAATATTGTCAATACGCTGGTTAGCTCGCATTGCTTCTTGGTACGCAGCATCTGATGCTGCACGAGCATCGTTAACTGCACCAGCCATTTGATCTTGCTGGCTTTGTAGTGCGCCTACCTGATCAGAGAGCATATCAACTTTATTGGTTAGTTGCTGCATTTGGTCAACTTCATCTGAGCTAGAACAACCAATAAGTGTTGCACTCAGAATAATACCGGTAAGGATAGATAATGAACGGTTCATTTTTCTTTCTTCTCCTTTGTTTGCCACTACAGACTGATTGTTAAAAGTTTCAGTCGGCAAGTTCATTATGGCAGAAGTTGCGCAAATTGCTGCTGAAAGTGAAGAAAGAGGCTGCTTTTTTTCTCTCAAAGATGAGAAAACCCGCCTGAGCGGGTTTATTTATGCGGTATTGGGAAATTACACCGGGACGTGTTCCTCGGCGAGAACGCGGTTGATGGCGTCGACCAGAATATTCGGGTTCAAGGTATGTTGTACTTTTTCAACCAATGTGCCATCAGCGCGAAGAAAATAAAAGTATGAGCTGTGATCAACCGCATATTCTAATGCTGACCCTTCCAGCTCCGTACGCATGTATAATACGCCATATTTTTCTGCCAACGCTTTTGTCTGATCGGCACTTCCTGTCATACCTATAATTTTTTTATGGAAGTACTGTGCATATTGGGCACTTTTCTCAGGTGTGTCGCGTTCAGGATCCAAGGTAATAAAAATTGGCCACAGCTTATCAATTTGCTGATCGTCAATTTGCTTGAGGGCCGCTGACAGAACGGCCAAGGAGGTCGGGCAAACATCGGGGCAGTGGGTATAACCGAAATAAATTACCCGAATACGCTGGTCATCAGGGTCATACAAGTCAACACTTTCATTTCCGCTCTTGAGCAAGTTGATAGGGGCACCAGTTTGAGGTGCAGGTGCTTGTCGATCAACAACAATGCTGGTGATAAGCCCGGCTGTCAGGGCTAGTGCGAGTATTATCCATTGATATTTCACTTCATCATCCTTACAGATATATAAACTGCTTGCTGTGAATTACTCGTCGCTGGAGTAATTTGACCAACCCAGGTCATTTCCTCTGATACACAAAATGGTAGCATCAACTCTCCTGAAAACTCATCAGTATCTGATTGACGGTGCAAAGACAGGCGATAAGTCCCCATCATCATTTCACTTCCTTCCAACGTCAGTTCGAGTGCCTTAGTGCTTGAAGGTAAGGAGGGCCAACTCACCTGGACTTTAGCGGGCTCCATAGGCTTGATGATATTTCGGTCCAGTTTAATGTGCCGACCTGCTATTTCACAGCCCTCTTTACCCAATGAACAGTATTGTGCTGACATGGCAGCTTTTTGGCCTGTTGAAAAATTCATCCAAGAAGCAGAAAGAGCAGGAGCCACATAATGAAAGAAGCCATAGCTGCTTGAAAAAGCCGCTAGGGCAAAGAAAACATATCTATAACGTTTTGTTCGTACCACTGGCTGTATCATCTGCCTCTATTACAAGTATTTGTGAATTATATCACTGGCTTGGTTAATGATTTCGAACAGATGTTGAATTTTGTGAGGAGGGTGATGGATGGGTTCGCCTTTGGCTGGTGTTGGTGTTAATCATGTGATGGTATGTTGGCAACTGTTTGTAAGGTTTAGAAAATCAGTTAATGGATTGAGCTTAGTCGCGCAATGTGTAATTGGGATCACTTTTTTAATATTATAAAAGGTGATGTATACCACAAAAGTATTATCTATTTGGAATAGTATCTTACTCATAAAGTTTATGATGAAATAAAAAACTACAAGGTAATGAAAATGAAGAAGAATGCTGTTTCAGTAGGTATGTTCTTAGCTGGTATGTGTTTGAGCTCAATGAGCTTTGCTGGCGATTTGCCTAATATCAAGATATTGGCAACGGGCGGTACCATTGCGGGGGCAGGCCAATCTAGCACCGAGTCAAACTACACATCAGGTAAGGTTGGGGTCGATGCGCTGATTGATGCAGTCCCTGAGATGACTAAGTTAGCAGACATCTCTGGTGAGCAAGTTGTCAGCATCGGTTCACAAGACATGAATGATGAAGTGTGGCTGACACTGGCAAAACGCGTTAACGAGCTTCTAGCAAAAGATGATGTTGACGGTGTTGTCATTACCCACGGTACTGACACTATGGAAGAGACGGCCTACTTCCTAGATCTGACAGTAAAAAGTGAAAAGCCTGTGGTGCTTGTAGGAGCAATGCGTCCGTCTACGGCGATGAGTGCTGATGGGCCGGTGAACTTGTACAACGCTGTGGTAACGGCTACGGATACTGAATCGGCTGGCCGCGGCGTATTAGTTGCAATGAATGATACAGTGTTCGATGCTCGCGATGTAACCAAGACCAATACCACATCAGTCAACACATTCCAATCACCAAATACAGGTGCATTGGGTTACATTCATAATGGTGACGTGAAGTATCAGCGCAGCCCAGAGCGCAAGCACACAACAGAAACCGTCTTTGATATTTCAAAAGTCGATAGCCTACCGAAAGTCGGCATTGTCTATAACTACGCCAATGCATCGGCACTGCCAGTGAAAGCCATGATGGAAGCAAACTATGACGGTATCGTCAGTGCTGGGGTAGGTAACGGTAATATGTACCACACCATTTTTGATGAGCTGGCTAAAGCAAGTAAAGACGGCACTATGGTAGTACGCAGTTCACGTACGCCTTCTGGTTCAACAACCTTGGATGCAGAGGTTGACGATGACAAATATGGATTTGTGGCTGCGGGGTCTCTGAATCCGCAGAAAGCCCGTATTCTACTAATGCTTTCTCTGACGCAAACTCAGAACTACCAAGACGTTCAGAAGATGTTCCAGTACTACTAAGCAACCTCTTTCGAGATAAGATAAAAATGATAAAAAGCCGCCATTTTGGCGGCTTTTCTGTCGCTATTTGTCTGCGACTTTTTCCAGTCCCCAGACTAAGCCGATTCCCAGCAGCATTGCAACGATGGCATAGCCAAGCAGGGCTGGTTGTCCTGTCACATGCTCAAAGCTGAAAGGCGATAGGTTTTGTTCAAGTAGAGGAATTTGTTCACCGCTGGAATTGGTGCGCCAAGTTAATGTCTCTTTCCATGGCCAAATTTTGCTCAAGGTACCAATCATCAAACCAGTAAGGAAAGTCAGCGCGATATCACGGTAGTTCCGCAATACCCACGATAGAACATGGGAGAAAGTCAGAAGACCAATGGCACAGCCACAGGCAAACAAGCCCAATGTAACAATATCCAGTGATTTTGCCGCACCAAGAATGGGTGCGTACATACCAAGTAGTAGCAGGATAAAGCTACCTGATATCCCCGGTAAAATCATGGCACAAATGGCGATAGAACCGGCCAGTAGGATGTTGAAGTAGGTCGGCTCCAATGTTAGTGGGTGCAAAACGGTAATACCATAGGCAAAAGCCGCTCCGGCGGTAACCGAGAGCAGGCGCGTTAAGCCCCACTTGCTGATCTGCTTGAACATATGGATCACCGAAATAATGATCAGCCCAAAGAAGAATGACCATAGAGGTATCGGATGGGTGTGGAGCATCCAAGTTATAAAACGGGCCAGGGTAAAGATGCTGGTCAGGATCCCCGACAGCAACAAGATCAGGAAGGTGCCGTTAATATGCTCAAAGGCAGCTTTGAACCCCTCTTTACGCCAAATGCCGATCAAGCTTGGGTTTACACGGCGAATGCTTTCAAGAAGTGTGTCGTAAATGCCTGTAATAAATGCGATGGTTCCGCCAGAGACGCCGGGTACGACATCAGCCGCTCCCATTGCCATCCCTTTTAGGAAAGTAAACACTTTGCTCATACTTTTCCGTTTGTTACCGATGAGAAATAAACTGGCGCTATTATACCTACAATGAGTGAAAAAAAAGTCTTTTCCTGCCAGCGCAAAATGAATTTGGACACTTTTTTGACTTTACGGTTGCTATCCTCAACCGATTAATGACGTCATTGGGCTAGATGATTTGAGTTCTTTGAAAAATAAACGCTTTTTAAAGTTTGCCGTGGTTGGTGCAGGTGGTTTCCTGGTTGATGTGATTGCCACATACACGTTATCGAGGTTTGTAGCGGTTGAGTTGGCAAGGGCGATTGCCTTTTGGATTGCAGCGAGTTCAAACTGGTGGTTCAATCGGCACTTCACATTTGACCAAGCGCTGAGTCGCCCTTCTGTTCAGCAATGGTTGCAGTTCTTGAGTGCATCTTGTGTCGGTTTTTTACCTAACTGGGGTTGCTACTGGTTGTTGATGAACACTGGTCTTGAGCAGGCCACCACTTCATTGATACCTATAGATAGTGCTATGTGGTGGCCTTACTTGGCGATGGTACCCGGGATACTGCTTGGTATGGGGGTTAATTTTATTCTGTCAGACCGTTGGGTTTTTCGTTTGCCTGTAATGAGATAGTCGCTGTGCAACCTTGATACTGATTGGTCTTGTGGTGAAGATGCCAGTGATATTTCCGGCAGATATCCGCGGCAATTAATAATCCCAAGCCATACCCTTTATGGCCTGTTTCGTTGCTTTTCAACCCGGTGCCAGTGTCTTCGACCATAATTGCCGATGGAGTCATCCTAATGATGACATGGCCTTGTTCCGTGAAGGCGAAGGCATTTTTAATAAGGTTACCCAGTAAGATCTTAAATGCATTCTCAGGCATTTTGATTTCTATTGGCTGAGGGGCTTCGACATACCAGTCAACATGCTTTCCCGAGAGTAATGAGGTATGAGCACTGGCTATTTCCTCGAGCTCTTTCCTGTCAAGCTGACGGCTGGAAATGTTATCCATATCCTCTTCTCGTGTCAGTGACAGCAAGGTGGTAACGAAATCGTTCATTTCAGAAGTGGCTTGCTCGAGGCGCTTTTGTTGTTTAGCAATGAATGCAGGATCATCCGATTGCCCCAACAGTGATGTTGCACCTTTCATGACCATCAGTGGCGTACGTAATTCGTGGCTGGCATAGCGGTTGAAAGATCGTTCACGATTGAGCAATTCATTTATCTGGTTGACATAGAGGTTAAAGCTATCGACCAGTTGCAGGACCTCGCGGGAATTGATCCCAGATGGAGGGGCGATTGGGGATAAATCACCGGCGTTACGTGAATCAATATCATTGGCCAACTGGGTTAGCGGGTTTGTCAGTCTTGCAGAGGCTTTGAGCACAACCACAAAACTGACGACAAGCAGCAGAATCGAAATGCCAAGTTGCTTTAGTTGATTGAGGAAGACCTGCTCTTCGCTTATTTCGTAGATGTAATCTGAAAATAACAAATAGAGGGTTTTGTCGGTCTTGTTGTCGGTGATACGGGTCTTCATGGCGAAGTATTCGGTGTCATCAGCGCCTTGACTCCTGATTTCAAAAGCTTTGTCCCATGGGGTATTTTCAGGGAAACGGACTTGCGGAGGGAGCAGCTTAGGATCCAGGTAAGCATGGGTAAAAGGGGGGATAGCAAATTGTGTGATGTTGCTCTGCTCCTGCAATACTTCTTCGGCAACGGCTTTAGCATGCTGTAGCCTGTTATTGGCGTTAATTTGTTCAAAATCTTCCAAAGTGGCATCAAGCAGGGAAAAGTGCAGGGTGATGATGGCAAAAGCGATGATCGAAAAATAGGTTACCGTCAGCTGCTTGGCACTCTTCACGGTTTTCAATTGTTGCTTCACAGTTCATCCTCATCAACCAATTGGTAGCCCACCTTAGGGACATTTTTGATATATGCACGCTTGAAGGGTTTATCGATTTGGTGGCGTAATTGGTAGATATGGCTTCTCAGTACATTACCTTCAGGCTCATTGTCGCCCCACAAGGCCGCTATTAATTCCTGCTTGCTCACGACCTTAGGTGCCTTGATCATTAGCAACTTGAGGATAGTAAACAGGGTTGGGTTAAGGGCAAAGCTGCAGTTTCCTCGCTCGACCGTATGCGAGCTTAGATCAAGAGTCATTTCGCCAAAACTCAGTTGGGCCAATGCCGTTTCTCCCATGCGACGGCGGGTAAGTGCTTTGATACGGGCTTCTAAAATATCCAGATCAAACGGTTTAACCAGATAATCGTCTGCCCCATGGGAAAAACCTTCTAAGGTATCTTCGCGGGTATCTCGGGCCGTTAGCATTAGGATCGGCGTATCAATGCCACGCTCTCGTAATTTTTGACACACTTGGAAGCCATCCATCTTATGTAACATAACATCAAGGATAATAAGGTCGTAATGATCGCTGCTACCAAGCTCAAAGCCGTGTTGGCCATTGCTGGCATAATCAAGTGTGTAGCCTTTTAGTTCAAAGAAATCAAAAATGACGCCAGCAATATCTTGATGATCTTCAACCAATAGTAATTTCATGAAGGTACCTAAACAAAATGAAAGAAGCGGTATCCTAGTAGAATGACCCTCTGCGTAACACATTATCATGGACAACAATGAGTGAAAAAAGTGTCAATGACCTTTTTCTGACATGCCTTTTAATACCCTAGTGCTCACTAGTTTTCTTATGCCATTTTGAGGTGAGCGATGTCTTCCATTACGGTTTTGTCCCAGCACAGGGAGCGGCAGTCATTTTTTAGGCAACAAACCCCGTTCATTACAGTCATCATTCCCATGTACAACGAGCAGGAGGTCATCAGCCGTTGCCACCATAGGGTGAGCAAAGCGCTGGATGAATTAGGCAAACACTGCGAAATCATTTATGTCGATGACGGTAGCACTGACAGCAGCTGGAAAAAAGCCAGTCACCTCCGTAGCGCTTACCACAGTGTGAAATCAATTCGCCTTAGCCGAAATTTTGGCAAAGAGGCCGCAATGAGTGCGGGATTAAAGGCGGCGACAGGGGAAGCGGCGGTGTTAATTGATGCCGATTTACAAGATCCTCCTGAGTTGATCCCTGAGATGGTGGCCCAGTGGCAAGCTGGATACGATGTCGTTGATATGCAGCGCGGCAGCCGCCAGGGAGAGGGATGGCTCAAGCGTTTTACCGCTGCGGCTTTTTATCGGTTAATTAACCGACTCAGTGATATTCCTATACCAGAGAACGTCGGGGACTTTCGCCTGATTAACCGTCGCGTTATTGATGAAATCAATAAACTTCCAGAACGAACTCGGTTCATGAAGGGTTTATTTGCCTGGCCGGGTTTTAAGCGGATAACGCTTCAATTCGACCGAGATCCGCGCTTGGCGGGTGAAACAAAATGGAATTACCGTAAGCTGATGCATCTTGCATTTGAGGGGATTACCTCATTCAGTACCCGGCCATTACGCATTGCAACAGGGGCGGGACTGATTACTTCCTTTTCCGCCATGCTTTTGGCGATGATTGTTCTTGCAAAAACCTTACTCTGGGGTGATCCCGTTGCCGGTTATCCATCCATGATGATTGTTGTTCTGCTGGTTGGCGGGGTACAGCTGCTGTCCATCGGTTTGATGGGGGAATATGTAGGCCGCTTATTTATTGAGGCCAAGCAGAGACCGCTGTTTGTTGTGATGGAAGAGAAACAGACCGTGCCTTCTGTTGTTCCAGAGGAAGTTCAGGCATGACTCAGTACTCGCAAGCAAAGCTATCTTTGACCCACTATGCCATATTGCTTACCGTTGGAACGGTACTTGTCAGGTTAGCGACCTTGGGCTTTTATCCGCTGATGGATACCACGGAAGCCCGTTATGGTGAAATGGCGCGAATCATGAGTGAGACAGGCAACTGGATCACCCCGATGTTTGACTATAACGTGCCTTTCTGGGGAAAGCCTCCGTTGTTTTCCTGGCTGAGTGCTGGTGGATTTGAGCTGATGGGAGTGAATGAGTTCGCGGCTCGGGTGCCCCATCTTGCGGTTGGAATTGCGATATTGATCATCACTTGGCTACTAGCTGCAAAAGTACGGACAAAGAATGAGGCATGGCTGGCTGTCGCTATTTTATCTACAACCACCGCATTTATTGTCATATCAGGCGCTGTTATGACCGATACTGCCCTGACGTTTGCGGTGACCATGAGTATGGTCAGCTTTTGGTTGGCCTGGGAAAAAGCCAGTCGACTATGGGGGTATCTGTTCTTTGTTGGCTTGGCCATCGGGATGCTGGCAAAAGGACCGCTGACACTGGTGCTTGTGGGGATAAGCTTGGTGATGTGGCTGGCTCAGGAGCAAAGATGGCGCCGTATCCCTTCATGCTTACCTTGGAAAGGGGGGGTAGTTGTCTTCCTAGTTATTTCTTTGCCATGGTACATCCTGGCTGAATGGAAGACGCCGGGTTTCATTAATTATTTTATTGTTGGTGAACATATCAAGCGTTTCGTCGTTAGTGGGTGGGAAGGAGACTTGTACGGCTCAGCCCATGACGAAATAAGAGGGACTATCTGGGTATTCTGGTTTTTAGCCGCCTTGCCATGGGCGCCAGTTTTGCTCTATCAGATCATCCGTTTATTCCGTGAGGGGGGAGAGGTCGTTCAAAGTTCCGAGGGTTATATGGGTTACCTGTGGTGCTGGATGCTGTCCCCAATGCTGCTTTTCACTATGGCGGGTAATATTTTGCCTAGTTACGTGATGCCGGGTTTGCCTGCTCTTGGCTTATTGGTCGCGGGCTACCATAGTCAAAGGCCACTTTCTGACAAGGTCTTCAAGTTCGGTTTGATTACTCCCGGGCTGTTAGTAGTTGCCACGATATTATTGGCCAATAACTTAGCCGGGAAAGAATCAGAGAAAGTATTGCTTTCTCAGTGGGTAAAGCAGGTAGAAAAAGAAAATAGCGAATTGATTTATATCGACAAGCGACCTTTTTCAGCGCAGTTCTACTCTGTTGGAAAAGCAAAACTAAACCAAGCCCCTTTGCCGACTTTATTGGCGGAACCTGCGGAAGATGTATTTTTTGTGGTGGAGAAAGGGCGACTCCCACCTGGCTTTTTGTGGGATAAATCGCGATGTGAATTACGGGCCGAGTCGAACAAGCGACAACTGGTGCACTGTAATGCGGGATAGTATGCGCTACTGAGCAGTCTTTTGTTCGATATTTATGATGAAAAATTGTCTGGGTCGCAGATTACGCAGTCAGTAACTGGCGGTTTTGTAAACTGTGACATGTGAAGAAAAGCCCAAATATAAATTATGGAATGATGACTTCAGTGAAATAAAAATGGAGTCTGATTATGTACCGTGATTTATTAGAAATCCCTGCAGAGCATCAGTTTATCCGTACTGATATGAAGTGGGATATAGGGAAAAAACAGGATATTGATACTTTTTGGTATGATGAGAAAAACCCAGTCGGCGACGTAATTGCAAAGTATGTTGTCAAAGTGACGAAGTATATCTATCCACCAAAGAAATCAGATATTAGCTTTCAGAAGTATTCTGCTGACGCCTTGTCATTATTGGCTGAGGGCGAATTGAAGTAGTGAAGGTGCTAATACTGCAGTGAACAAGATAGTGGCCATAGTGCCACTTCTTTTATTTGGTGGTTGGGGTTTAGTCAGTGGTTTTGATTTTGAATGACTATGCCGGCCTGAAAACAGGGGTGCGATCAACTGTTGTACGTAAAAATTGCTAGCAGGGTGTGACCAATATCAAGGAATGTATGCTGCTGCTATCAACTCTGTTGAATAAGATTTGTCTGAGGAATACACTTAGCGAGTAACAAGTTAAATGGAGTTTAATTTCAAAATGATACCGCTAGATTCCACACTCAGAGTGGTCAGACCAACAGATAACGTAACCCAAATTGCAGCGATGTACCAACAGGCACTCGGCTTTGATTTATTGAAGCAATTTGAAGATTATGATGGTTTCGATGGTGTCGTTCTGGGGCATAAGAAGCATCCATATCATATCGAGTTTGTGCACAAGATTGGCTCGGAAGTGGGGACGGCCCCTAGTAATGAGCACCTATTGGTTTTCTATGTAGATTGTAGCCAGGCTTGGGAACGGGCTTGCAGGCATATGATCGATGCAGGTTTTTCGGTAGTCGAGTCAAGTAATCCTTACTGGGAGCAGGTTGGTAAAACCTTTGAAGATATCGACGGCTATCGGGTCGTACTGCAGAACCGAGATTGGGATTTCTAAGTTTCTGGTATTTTGACCAGTAGCAAAGCTCAAGTTGAAGAACTTGAGCTTTTTTAATTCATGGCGCAGTGCTTAATGATTCCGGCCAGAAAGCGACTGATAGGCGGATTTGAACATCAATGTAAAACCTGCCTGGGTGAGCTCTTTGGCTGAGATCTCTGCTTCTTCAAGTCTACGATAGCACTCATCTAATGCGAGAAGTACTGTATCCACCTGATTATTCTCTAATTGTTGTAGTTGCATAACATCATTCCCATCAAGATAGCTTGCTGATTAGGCATTTCGAAATCCTCAGCATTCCATAAAAGCATACGATTGCGAACATGAATGAAATCTGAATAGTGCATCCCGTTCTCTAGCTGGTGCAATAAAGTTTCGACGAAGATCATATATGTTGCGCGTAAGCAATCTGTCATAGGACTGTCAGGCCTTTGTCATAAAGAGATTGGCATAAGAAGGAGTTGCGCAATTTCAGAGGGGGCGAAATTGCGCGTCTAAATCGAAGGTTGGTTAAGCTCAGTAATTTTTGTCAATTTCTTCTAGCTTGTGAACAAATTCCTGGATCTGAGCTTCGTTATTATTGTGGAATTCAGTCGTTGTTTGGTTGATGACCGATTCGGGATCTTCATTCATGGTATGAAAGTGGTAGGTATTGTGGAAATTGATATCGAGGGTAACTTTATCGTCAGATAAACTGACGCTGTAGCCATCAGGTGACTCAGTACACTTAATATCTTCAAGTTGGCTGCCAAACTCAATGGTTTTACCTTGGCTCTTAATTTTCTCGTAGACACTGAGCAGGGTGCGTACATCGACTCTGTTTTTCATTTCGACCTCCATCATGCAACTAAGATGCATGTTCATGCAGGTTTTCTGTCAGGCATGAACAAGTAGACAAAACGAAGTTTTCCTACCTTAAATTTAGGCGTTTACTGAGAGACTGCAAAAGAAGTCAAAAAAGGATTAATCTAGATCAACGACTAGTTACGATGAGCTTCACATTATTGAATTTTAAACAAAATGAAAATGTTGCAAATTCATGATGACTGAATTGAGTTGAAGTGATAGCTTGATAGATATGAATGTCAACGAAACGGAATTTTAATCATGTTTAAGCAACTTGCCGAAGCGCAGCTCGATCCCATCCTATCGCTTTCTATTGCTTATCGCGACGATCCCCGAGAGGAAAAGGTTGATCTTGGAATTGGTGTTTACCGCAATAGCCAGGGTGAAACTCCCATTATGCAAGCGGTACAGTTAGCGCAGCAGCAAGTACAAGCTAGCCAGAAAACAAAAGCCTATGTTGGTCTTGCCGGAAACGAGCAGTTTAATCAATTGATGATGGATCTTTTGTTAACCGGGACATCAGCCAAGCCAAGAGCTGCTGCGGTACAAACGCCAGGTGCTAGCGGGGCATTACGGATGCTGGGTGACTTGATCCACCTTGCAGAGCCTGACACCACCGTATGGATTTCCAACCCTAGCTATGTCAATCACAAGCCTGTGATGGAAGCGGCCGGGCTAAAAGTCCGTTACTATCCATACTTTGATACGGCGACAAAGCAGGTTAATAGCGAGGCCATGCTACAGGCGTTAGCGAAGGCGGGCCCGAAAGATGTGGTTTTATTGCATGGCTGCTGCCATAACCCAACCGGTGCTGATATTTCATTTGCCGATTGGCAGGCTATTACCGCGTTAGCTAACAAAAATGGTTTTATGCCTTTTGTTGATATTGCCTATCAAGGTTTTGGTGATGGCCTTGAGCAAGACGCCGCTGGTTTGCAGTTTATGGCTGACAACATCGAAGAAATGGTCATTGCTACTTCTTGCTCTAAGAATTTCGGGTTGTATCGTGAACGTACCGGAGCGGCAATCTTGGTCGGGGAAACTCTGCAGGAGGCACAAAAAGCCAAGGGGCGAATCCTCAACCTTGCGCGATCTACCTATACCATGCCGCCAGATCATGGGGCTTCGTTGGTTGCGACTATCCTGCAAGATGACGCTCTGACCCAAATATGGAAGCAAGAGCTCAATGAAATGCAGCAACGTTTGCTGACGCTGCGTGCTGGCTTGGTGAGTGAGGTGCAGGCGTTGGGCTCAAATCAATTCGACTTTATTCAGCAACACAAAGGGATGTTTTCGGTGACGGGGCTTTCACCAGAGCAGGTTGGTCAATTGCGAGATGATTATGCAATCTATGCAGTAGGCGATGGCCGTATCAATATCGCTGGCTTGCAAGAGCAGCATCTAGGTTACTTGGCACAAGCTCTACTGGCCGTTTCCAATTAAGTGCTGTAATACCCCAACAAAAAATGGCCAGCTAAAAAAACTGGCCATTTCTGTCTGGGATCGATTTAAAATATGGCTATCGTACTGATTATGCGGCTAGGGTATGTCGCTGGATAAATTCAATTGAGTGGTGGTTGAACTCGTCCGGGCGCTCTACGTTGCAGACGTGGCCGCAGTCTTCAAATTCAGTGAGATAACTGTGCTTATGTTTGTTGACCATCTCTTTAACAGGCTTGATGAACATGTAGTCATTGCCACCCATTAAATAAAGTGTCGGAATTGGTAGCTCTTTTTCTTTGAAGTACTTCATTATCGGATTGACGTCGGCAGCGAGTTTGAACCAGCGTTTAAACTCATTCTGGCAGAGCTTCTTGGCATCATTGACAAACATCAGCCGTGATTCTTTCTGTGTTTTTTGCGGCATCACAATGTAAGCAAATAACTTGTACAACCACATGTAAGGTATGAAGTGTTTGCACATATTTCCCGCGGTGACTAATAACTGTGAACGCGTGTTTAGGCGTGTTACCGCGCCGCCGAGCACCATAGTTTTTACCCTTTCTGGTGCGAGCTCGGCCAAGTTACGAATAATAATTGTACCCAGAGAAATGCCGACGAAATGCGCCGATTGAATTTTGAGGTGATTTAAAACCTGCACGATGTCTGTGGTGACAGACTTGAATGTGTAAGGGTTTTTTATCATGTCCTGGAACATATTGTTGGATCGACCATGGCCTCTGAGATCGAGAAGGAGCAGGTTGAAGTGCTGCTTATAGGCCTTTATCTGCTTGAACCAGATAGAAGAGCTGCCGCCCGCACCATGAACAAATACAACCCAATCTTTGCTGGTTGGGTGACGGTAAGTTTTATGAAACAACAAAGTATCTGACATGTATCGACTCATCTTGATTTTCTGCGGGCAGTATAGCACGGTGCACCCTGAGACTTAGCTCCGATGTGTGACGCTTTGTAAAGTTGAGACTCAGGGAAAGGTTAACTTATGGAGAGTGAGGTTAATGATAAATATCTAACCTTTATTGTTGTGACTAATGTCACGAATTTATACTGTTTTTGATGGGCTATTATACGACAAATAGTCAAAAGCGGCATAACCCAAGAGCTATGCCGGATTGTGCGGTGTTCTGTGGCCTTATAGCAGCTGAATACGATCCACTTCAATTTCTGGCGTATTGCCACCTTCGTATTCGCCATACAGGCGGAGTCTGGTTGTGGCATTAATGGCGGCAGGCATATTGATATCATCATCGATTTCAACTTGGATCTCTTTGGTTCCATCGCTGAAAATAAACGTGTCGGCGTTGATTTGTTTGATCAGGTGCCCTTCGACAATTGTCTCTTTTTCCGTAAACATGCTGGTATCACTTAGCAGATCAGCTACGCTAACTGTTTCTACGGGGCCAGAATAGTTCAATGTCATTTCATTTTTGTTGTGTTCGCTAGCAAGTGCTGCGGTTGGCAGAATGATAGCGGCAGTGGCAATAGCAAAAACAGTATTCTTAATCATGATTCGGTCTCCTTGTGTTGATGGTTCTATTAAACACAAGTTGATCTGAATTAATGATGAGTTGCTTATTCAGAAATGGTTCATATTGGCTATTTGCTTTAATTTGCCAGTGGGTAGGTAAAGAACAAAAGGTGTACCAAGTTAAAGGCAAAATGGATCAAGACAGCGTACAGCAGTCTTCCGGTCCAATGGTAGGTAAAGCCATAGAGCAGACCGGCAAGTGTCGCGATGGCAATGAACCAAACACCGCCAGAAAAGTGAGCAAAACCGAACAGTAAGCTCGCAATACCGATCCCGACGCTAGGGCTAAAGCGTCGGGCCAAGCTGTGCTGAATATAACCACGAAACAAGGCCTCTTCGGCGACGCAAGTAAATAACAAGTTATTGAGAATAAACAGCCAAATCCAATCAGGTACCGATTTTTCAGGATGAACGATCCCGGTATCCCATGCAATCAGAGGCAAGGCTAAAAACAGTACCGCAAGGCTCACTATTTGTGGGCGGGTTATTGACCCATCATGCTTGAGCATCGTCGGGGAAAGCAAAAGCAACCCGAATACGATCAATGGCTTGTCCAAATTTAAATACATGGTAAATGGAATGCTGCCGGAACCTGTGACCGCTTTTTCGACGACCAGCAGGTTATCGAAGCCTGGTATGAGGTGCAGAGCGAGAAAGAGCGCCCATGTGATAACGAATATGTGGCACAGAACCTTGTATCCGCTTTTCTGGCGATGGCTTAGTTTGGCGACAGCGAGGCCTAGTACAACGATAGTGAGCGCGAGCGGAGAGATACGGGAAAAATATAGTGCTGTTAAGGCTGTAATGCTCAGCATCGCAGGCCAAACCTGTGGCCTAACGAAAAGACTAAGTACAGTGCCAGCAAGTGCAAGCCAAACAAGACCGTCGGGCCATAGGTTATTGAGATGAAACATAGTATTGTAAGCTGAAATGAGCGTTATAATAAAATGCTATGGTAACTAAAAAAATCAGATTTTTCATTGCGATAATGACATATTACATCTGGATTTGGGTGAGCATGGACAAGCATTAGGTGGGGGAGTGTCATTGCTCTCTTGCTTGAGAATGAATACAAGGTTGATGAATGACAATTGAGTTGGTATTGGGTGGGGCTCGTTCGGGGAAAAGCCGATATGCTGAGTCTACAGCCCAAGCGAGTGGCAAGCCGGTTATCTATGTCGCAACGGCGACCGCAGGAGATGCGGAAATGGCTGAGCGTATTGAGCGTCACAGGCAAGACCGTCCCCACCAATGGAGAGTGGTTGAAGAGCCGGTGGGGTTGCCAAAGACCATCGCTGAGCACTCTGTTCCGGGGAGCTGCTTGCTTGTTGACTGCTTGACGTTGTGGCTGACTAACTGCCTGTTCAATCAAGATTACGACGTTGTTTGGCAGCAACAAAAGGACGAACTTCTTGCCGCTCTAAGTCGTGCTAAAGGAGATATTATCCTTGTTAGCAATGAAGTCGGGCAGGGCATAGTGCCGATGGGAGAGATGTCCCGGCGCTTCGTTGATGAAAGCGGATGGTTACATCAGGCAATAGCCAAACAGGCGGACAGGGTGACATTTGTGACAGCTGGCATTCCGCAGCATTTAAAGGGGGCGTAAATGGCTCGATGTATGAAAACAAGGGTTGATATCTTGCGCCATGGCTTACCGGAGGGGCACGGCTGCTTGCGTGGACACACTGATTTCCCAATTACTCCGGCAGGCCTGGAGCAAATGCGAAGTGCTGTAAAAGGGCTGGATGATATTGAGCAAGTGATCACTTCCCCTCTGCAGCGATGCTGTGACTTTGCCAATTTGTTCGCACAGCAGTTTACTTTACCTTGCCAGCAATTCAGCCACTGGAAAGAGATGGACTTCGGTGAATGGGATGGTCAAAGTCAGGATAGCCTCTGGCAGCAGCACGGTACCATCTTGGAGAAATACTGGCAAAACCCCTGGTTATCGACCCCGCATGGTGGGGAAGACTTGAAAGCATTCGATATACGCATTCAACATGCATGGGAACATTTGCTTGCTAACTTTTCTGGGCAAAATATCTTGCTAGTTACCCATGCAGGGGTGATGAAACAGCTGATGCGGATTTTATTGGAGATGCCTAGAAGCACGAGTTATCTTCATCGTATCGATTTACCTTACGCCGCCCGTTACCGTGTTACGGTAATGACAGATGAAAATGGCGTCCACTGGCCGCAAATCCAGTGGCCAGTCACACAGCAGTATTAAGCGAGAAGAAATGCAATCAACAACCAAGGCCCTGATGGTACAAGGCACAACTTCTGATGCAGGAAAAAGTGTTTTGGCTGCAGGCTTGTGCCGGGTATTGGCGCGAAAAAATATCAAAGTTGCCCCTTTCAAATCACAAAACATGGCCCTCAATAGTGCGGTAACTAAAGATGGCGGCGAGATAGGGCGAGCACAGGCCGTCCAGGCTCAGGCGAGTATGATCGAGCCTACGGTACATATGAATCCGGTTTTGCTTAAACCAAATACCGATATCGGTGCTCAGGTTATCGTACAGGGTAAGGCTCTGGCTGATATGGATGCGGTGGGATACCACAACTACAAAAAAGTTGTCTTGGGCCCCATTATGGAGTCCTTCAATATCCTACAGCAGGAATACCAGACGGTTATTATCGAAGGAGCTGGCAGCCCTGCCGAGATTAATTTACGCGAAAATGATGTTGCCAATATGGGGTTTGCCGAAGAGGCTGATGTTCCGGTGATCATCGTTGCCGATATTGACCGTGGTGGGGTATTTGCTCACTTGTACGGTACATTGGCCTTGTTATCGGACAGCGAACAAGCACGGGTGAAAGGCTTTGTGATTAACCGTTTCCGCGGCGATATCAAACTGCTTGAATCTGGCTTGGATTGGCTGGAGCAGAAAACCGGCAAGCCGGTATTGGGCGTACTGCCCTATTTGCATGGTTTGATGCTGGAGGCTGAAGATGCTATCGATGTTCAGCAGGTAGATGCCGACGGCGATCAGTTGAGAGTTTCGGTGCCGGTATTAACACGAGTGAGCAACCATACTGATTTTGACCCATTGCGTATGCATCCACAGGTAAATCTGCAATTTATCGGTAAAGGGCAGCAAATTCCGCCATCTGATCTTATCATTATTCCAGGGACTAAAAGTGTTCGCAGTGATTTGGACTACCTTAAGGAACAAGGGTGGGACCAACAAATCGCCCGCCACCTTCGCTTAGGCGGCAAGGTGATGGGGATATGTGGTGGCTATCAGATGCTTGGTGAATCTATTGCAGATCTTGATGGCATTGAAGGTGAGCCCGGAACCAGCCGAGGCTTGGGGTATCTACCGATCGAAACAGTCTTAGCACCTAACAAGCAGCTAAAGCAAGTTAGAGGCAGCCTGACGATGCCAGGGCAGGACAGTGTTCCTGTCAGGGGGTACGAGATCCATGCCGGTGTGACTAATGGCATAGATCATGAGGCGCCGATTCATCTAGCCGATGGCTTTGATGGCAAATTGGGTATCGATAATCAAGTGTTTGGCACTTACTTGCACGGGATCTTTGAGCATAAAGCAGCCTGTGATGCCATTTTAAAATGGGCGGGCCTAGCTGCAACGTGCACACCGGATTTTGATTTGATCCGCGAGCAAGGTATAGACCGAGTTGCTGACATGCTTGAAGCGCATATGGATTTTGACAAGCTATGGCCGGAGTGGTCAGAACAATTGGGTAGGAAGGGGAGCTAGTGTTCCCTTTCGTTAACCAATGGGCCTAGTGCTAAAGTACCGCTAGGCCCTCAGAAGAGGGATGAATATGATTTTAGATGTGTCACCGAGTATTAAAACTCAACGTCTTTACACCAGGCCATGGGATGAAGACGATCTTGCTGGTTTATACCGGATAATGTCCAATCAATCAGTTCATACCTTTACGGAAGAAGAGCCTTGGTCTGAAGAAAAGGCACGGCATGAGTTGAAGAAATACCATGTTGAGTCCTCAATGCCAGATGGGCGCCGTGGCTATTTTAACTGCCCGCTGATCCTATCTGGTTGCGATACCTTGATTGGCCGAGTGGGGTTGCATCCCTATGGCGACAACGATTCAACCGCTGAGATTGAATGGGTGATCTGCGAAGATCATTGGCATCAAGGGTACGCTACAGAGATTGGCCGGGCGATCCTCGAATATGGTTTTCGAGAGGCAGGCTTTCATAGCATTATTGGCTTTACCTGTATTCGCAACATGTCGGCGCGCCAGGTAATGAAAAAAATAGGGATGGAACATATAGGAGACAGGGAGCTTCACAACAGGAAGCTCAGTGTGTTTCAAATCAAGAGGGAGCCATAAACCGGCTCCCTTCATGTTCACCTGTACCCCAATCTTTAGAAGTATCGCGATGAAGCTATCTTGTTTGATGATGTTTTTGGGTATGTTTTTCAAGTTTGCCAAATAGCACAGACAGGCTGAAACATAGGACAAGGTAGCCCGCCCCCACCAATAACCAAATTTCGAAAATCAATCCTGACGAGTTAGCTATCTCACTACCGACAAAGGTTAATTCCTGAACAGAAATCAGCGAGATAATGGATGAATCTTTGACCAAGGAAATGAACTGGCCAGCGAGAGGGGGGACGATCCCGCTCAAGGCCTGAGGGAAGATGACAAACCTGAACCGGTCTAACCGTGTTAAGCCCAAGGAGTCAGCGGCCTCCCATTGCCCTTTGGCAATGGCGTCTATGCCTGAGCGGACGATTTCGGCAATATAGGCGGCGGCAATCAGCCCAACACACAGCACCCCAGAGAATAGGTTCTCCCAAAGCTTGGCTGGTCCGAATAAGAAAGACTGCCAGTAGCCGATATCGCTTGGGGTGTCTCTTAATATACTTTCCAGTCCCAAAACCGGAATTAGTTGGCTGGAAATGAAAAAATAAAAGATAAATACGAAGACTAGAGGCGGGATATTCCTGACCAGTTGGATATAGGCCTGGGCTGGGAACCTAAAGACAAACCAGCTGGACCGGCGCGCGAGGCCAAGCAGCAAGCCAAGACTGCCAGCAAACAGCATCCCCCACAAACTGAGGCGCAAAGTGGCAATGAGCCCCTGAAAAAAATAGGGCAGTTCGCCATTTCTGCCTGGCGTCATGATAAGGGTAAACGCCTTGTGCCAATTCCACTGGTAGTGCACCCCGGCAGACGAGCGGTACCAAAGCCAGCCGATAGCCGCAGCGATCAGCAGCATTAACAGCCCATCGAGCTTGCCCAGTTTACATGCTACCG
This sequence comes from Photobacterium gaetbulicola, assembly GCF_003025515.1. Classification (NCBI taxonomy): domain Bacteria; kingdom Pseudomonadati; phylum Pseudomonadota; class Gammaproteobacteria; order Vibrionales; family Vibrionaceae; genus Photobacterium; species Photobacterium gaetbulicola. Next base: position 89,251 of record NZ_PYME01000006.1, read on the forward strand.
GACTTTTTTTGCCCGGCATGGCTTGTATGTGTGAATGTTGCAATGGCTATTGTCCTTTTGCGATCTGGTTTTCCCAGTCAAGAGTGGTGAACCAGTAGTCATGGCGCTCTTTCAGCCAACCATCCTCGGTGCGGAGCAAAATCCAGTTGTTGAAGAAATTAAGCAAATCAAATTCGCCATGGCGGATTGCAAAAGCCTCCGAACCACGGCTCAGGCGCTCATCAAATGGAATATACAGCTTGTCCTTGTACTGGATGGCCATGTGTTCAGGCTTGGGTGACGATGCCAAGGCCGCGTGCGCATTGCCGTTGAGGACTTCCTGGAAGGCTTGGGCTTCGTCATCGAATTGGCGCAATTTTGCTTTGGGGAAATACTTCTTCGCGGTTTGCACGGTATAGGCACCACGGCGTACGGCAAGGGTGACGCTGCGTTTGTTGTAGTCCTCGAAACTGGATTTATCTGCCGCAAGCTCCTTGTGTGCGGCCAGTTGAACACCGGAGTGGGCGTATGGGCTGGTAAATAAGACACTCATATTACGCTCGGGGGTAATCGACATACCGCCGATAATCACATCGAACTTACCAGCAAGCAGAGCCGGAATGATGCCGTCCCAAGCGGTCGGGATAAATTCGATTTTCAGCCCTGCGTCTTTAGCCAGCTGCCGTGCCACATCGACCTCGAAGCCAACCAGCTCCCCTTGTTTATCCCTCATTGCCCACGGGACAAATGTCGAGAGTCCCACACGCAATGTACCGCGCTCCTTGACTTCGACCAGTGCGCTTTTTTCAGCCGCAGTCGATACGGAGGCCATTGTTAAGGCCATAACAGCAATCAATGCTGAGAGTAATCGTTTCATGCTTCCTTTCTCCTTGTGCGGATTAAACACATACTTTGAATTAATGAGAGGGGGTGTCGAGCCGGTATGCTAACCAAGCCGCCAGGCCAGAGAGCGTGAGGGTGACGACAAGATAGATGCCGGCAACAGTAAACCAGACTTCAAATGGCATCGCGGTATCAGCGACGATATTTCGTCCTTCTGTTGTTAAATCGAAAATAGCCATGACGCTGACAATCGAAGAGTTTTTGACAAGAGAAACAGCTTCATTGGTCAGCGGGGGTAAAATACGCTTGATGACTTGGGGTAAGATGACAAAGCGATAGCTATCTAGAGCACAGAGTCCGAGGCTATTGCTGGCTTCGAATTGTCCCCGATCAACACTGGTTAACCCTGCGCGGAAAATTTCTGCCGTATATGCCCCCTGGAAAAGCGATAGCGCAAGCACCGCGGTTGTGAATCGCTCGAGCCCGAGTACGGGGCCGAAAACGAAATACAGTAGGTATATTTGCACCAGTAATGGCGTATTGCGGATCAGCTCGACGTATCCCCAGGAGACGCCACGGCCAATTACCGAACCAGACACGCGAAGCAGTGCGGTCACCAATCCAATGGCTAGGGTCAACAACAAACTGACAGCCGAAATCTGCAGGGTGACCCTCAGCCCTTCAAGCAACTCGGCGGGAAACCATTCTCCGTCTTCGAAGAACCAGAGGTATTGAGGAATCCGGTACCACTGCCAGCGGTAGTTCATTGCCTCGGCACCGGTATCGAGTAACCAAAGCAAGAAGACAGCGACTAAAATGACTTGCAATAAACCGGTGAAAAAAGGTTTGGAAATACGCCCGATGGCTTTTAGCCTGCATGAAGGGCCAGCGATATTATGAACCATAGTTTATCCCTTAATAGCTAAGGATCTGCTCCAAGAACATTTGTGTTCTTGGATGCTGTGGCGCATCAAACAATTGTGCTGGAGGGGCGACCTCGACGATTTCGCCTTCGTCCATAAAGACCACGCGATCAGCCACTTTTCTGGCAAACCCCATTTCATGAGTGACACAAATCATAGTCATGCCTTCTCTGGCGAGCTCAGTCATTACATCCAGTACTTCTCGGATCATCTCTGGGTCGAGCGCGGAGGTCGGCTCGTCAAACAGCAGGATATCGGGTTTCATACACAGCGAGCGGGCAATAGCGACCCGTTGCTGTTGGCCGCCAGATAACTGCGAAGGGTATTTATCTGCCTGGTGAGCGATATGGACACGTTCCAGGTATTCCATCGCCATTTGTTCAGCATCGGACTTGCTCAGTTTTCGTGTCCGCCGAGGGGCTAACGTAAGGTTATCCAGTACGGTCATGTGGGGAAATAAATTGAAATGCTGGAAAACCATGCCAACTTGGCCTCGAATGCGCTTTAAATGCTGTGCATCAAGTGGCTTGCCGGCCACGCTAAGTTGTCCGCCATCGAATTGTTCGAGACCGTTGATGCACCTGATCAGGGTGGATTTGCCCGAGCCTGACGGGCCGCATATCACCAGTTTTTCGCCGCGAGGAATGTTTAGATTTATGTTCTTAAGTGCCTGGAAATCTCCGTACCACTTATTGATGTTCTGAAACGAAATTACGGTTTCTTCGGTCATCCAGACCTCTCCCAAACCAAGCTTTGTATAGCACCATGTTATTGCTTTGTAATAGAGAATTCAAAGACATGAGTCGAATATGGGCCGATATCCGTGAAATAATGGTGAAATATCACTGGTTATGCATATGGTTGATTAATTTGTCGCCAATTTGAAAAAAAATCACCAAAATTACCAATTAGCGTTTGCACTGCTCATAAAAGACGGATAAGTTAAAGTCAATTGGATTTGAAATATACTGTCAATCAAGTCTGTAATTTTTTGTTTACAGCAGGCAGGTGCGTTAAATTAGGAAGTAACAATGTATAAAACCGATGATGTTCGCATTCGCGAAATTAAAGAACTTCTCCCCCCGGTCGCTGTACTGGAGCGTTTCCCTGCAACTGAAAATGCGTCTGAAACGGTATATCAAGCTCGTCAGTCAATTCACAATATCTTAAACGATGAGGACGATCGACTGTTGGTTATTGTTGGCCCATGTTCGATTCACGATACCAAGGCGGCATTTGAATACGGCCAGAAGCTAAAGGCGCTGCGTGAAGAGCTAAAAGGTGAACTTGAGGTGGTTATGCGGGTTTACTTCGAAAAGCCGCGTACCACTGTGGGTTGGAAAGGACTTATCAACGACCCATACATGGACAACAGCTTCCAGCTCAACGATGGTCTCCGTATGGGGCGAAAGCTGTTGCTTGATCTAACCGATATGGGCGTACCGACAGCGGGTGAGTTCCTAGATATGATCACGCCGCAGTACATGGGAGATCTGATCAGTTGGGGGGCTATCGGTGCCCGTACCACAGAATCTCAGGTACATCGTGAGTTGGCATCGGGCCTTTCTTGTCCTGTAGGCTTCAAAAACGGCACAGACGGTAACATTAAAATTGCCACCGATGCGATAGGTTCATCGAGCTCGCCGCACCACTTCCTATCTGTGACCAAATACGGCCACTCAGCGATTGTCTCAACGGCGGGTAATGAGGACTGCCACATTATTTTACGTGGCGGCAAAGAGCCTAACTACAGCAAGGAGCATGTGAAGGCGATTACCGATCAGCTTGAAAGTGCTGGCCTGCGCCAGAAGGTGATGATTGACTTCAGCCATGCCAATAGCCTCAAGCAGTATCAGCGTCAGTTGTTGGTTTCCGAAGAAGTTGGCAGCCAGATCGCAGAAGGTAATAAAGCTATTTTCGGGGTAATGATTGAAAGCCACCTTGTTGAAGGGCGCCAGGATATCGTTGAAGGTCAAGAGCCGACTTATGGTCAGAGTATTACTGATGCCTGTATTGGTTTTGATGATACTGAGAAAGTTCTTCGCCAACTTGCAGAAGATGTGAAAAAGCGCCGCGATAAATAATAAGTAAACATTAATAAAAAAGCCTGATTTATATCAGGCTTTTTTATTTAGTTTATCTAAGTTGATAAGTAAAGAAAGTAAATGTCTCATGTTTGAGATAATTTCTGTTATAGCGATGTTGAATGTCCAATATTCTATATGAGTGGTATCAGTTACTTTGACTTTACTGGCTGGATTTAAATACTAATTTTAATAAGTTTGTAAAATTCGTTCGAATTGTTGCTTGTAATTATATGTGTGATGAAAATAACTTACTTTTTCGGTGGGTATTCTTTAAACATTTCATTTATTTGAGTGTTAATGAATGTACGCCGTGATGAAGGTGTCATATTTTCGGTAAGCTTACGTTGTGAAGTAGAACGCCAGACGACAATATTTGATTGGTTGTCGATAAGCTCTACAACGATTTTTCCATATTGATATTCTTGAATATGGACAGGTGAGGAATAGGCAACACCAAAATTGCGACGGCCGTAGCCTAAACCCACAGAGGTGCCATAAGATTTGAAATCACTTTGTTCAATGATTGAATGTCTAACTAGTAAGTCACCGTTTTCATTAACGGCGGTAAGGCCTTTGGTGTGGAGCTGGATTGCTATAGCCTCCTCAACCCTTTTGCCGTCTAATGTTGTTGCCTGTGTTGTAGAGAAGGCGGCGAACTCGTAAGTTCTGTAATTGGAATAATCAACTGCCGTACTGTAATCCGTAACGACATCTTTAGTGCAGGCAGAGATTAGAGCAACTATCAGAAATATTAAAGGCTTAGCCATAAAATCACCTATAAAAATATAGCTGGTCTAGGCGGGTATTATTAATTTATTTTCCGCTGATGATAATGCCATCGTTGAATTCAACAGACAAAGGGGCAATGTTTCTTAGTTTTTCTTGAAGATGGATATTATGTGGAAATTGACAGTAAATTTCATATTCCTTGTGTAATCCATTGTCTAGAAATGCATCCAAAACTTCTGTTGTATCCGCAATTAATAATCTTGAATCAGGCTCTAAGTACATATCCTACTCACATCATACTTTGAATTGATTGATTTAATCATAGCTTAAGCAAGTGTAATTGCTTATATAAGTTAATGCTATTAATTTGCTGGGTATAGACTTGGAATACAAATGAGATAGAGTTAAACGGAAATACTCACTATGCTTAATAAAGCAGAGAATAAGACGTAAATTACTGACTATTAAGCTTCAATATTGTTGTTTGGTTCAATTATGTAGTGTCATGTCTTAATCCATAGGTAAGGTGAATACATGGGCAAATTTTTTGTGGTACTGCTTGGTTGTAGTCTGGTACAAGCTTGTGGAAGCCAGCATTATGCCAAACCCACAATTGATGATAGCAAAGACATTGCTAGCCTTTCTGCGCAGTACGTTAACGCAACAAGAGGGGGAGGGTGGGATTTTACCTCACTGTTACCTGGCAAGGTGTATCATCCCCGTGACGGCTATATTCATTACAAGCGCTTGTGGTGCTTAGATGAGGGGAAGGGGTCGATAGAGGAATTCCAGCGCTTTATGGCCGATATCTGTACCAGCAAAGGTGGCAAGATGGATGCCGAGTGGTGTATTTCCAGCACCCACAGTTATCCCGTGTTCAGAGCTTCGATAGAACCCACGGGAACGACCTGTTCCGGCGGAAATATAGCGGCAAGTGTTGATACCATTGAGCCAATATCTTCCTCTACGGCCTCTGAGTGGCGACTCTATGCCGAAAAAAAAGGTTTTGTGCCGCCACAAAGATGAATTTCCAATGCGGTGCTTTGTTGAAATTGTGTTAATGTCTATGGTGTAACTGGACTGACCACATAAAGGAGTGCTTATGTCATGGACACGATTGCTGGTTGAAGAGAAGGACGGTGTCGTCACTGTTGTACTCAATAGGCCTGATAAGTGCAACGCTTTGGATATGCCTTTGTTCCGTGAATTGGATAAAGTTAGCCGTGATCTTCGCAAGCGAAAGGACGTTCGTGCAGTTATTGTTCGTGGGGCGGGTGGCAATTTCAGCAGCGGCCTTGATATCAAAAGTGTGGTGACATCACGGTCGAATGCTATATCGCTGCTAGCGAAATGGTTACCAGGCAATGCCAATATGGCCCAGCGAGTATCGCGCAACTGGCGCAAGCTTCCTTGTCCGGTGATAGCCGTCATCGAAGGCAAGTGCTGGGGCGGGGGAATACAAATCGTTCTGGGGGCTGATTTTCGAATTGCAGCACCGGATGCTGAGCTGTCGATAATGGAAATACGCTGGGGCCTAATGCCGGATATGGCGGGTTTGATGTCATTGCGTGAAGTAGTACCAAAAGATGTGGCTATGCGCTTGACGATGACAGGCGAAATCCTTGAAGCTAAACAAGCTAATGCGCTGAATTTAGTCACTGAAGTGGTGCCACAGCCGATGCTACGCGCCCAAGCGTTGTGCCAATCCATTATTAATGGCTCTCCGGATGCGATTGCAGCGGTCAAATTGACGACCAACCGTTGCTGGCATAGCTCTGAGCGCCGTCTGCTAGCCAGTGAGACGTTGAATCAGATTAGGCTCCTTTTCGGTAAGAATTTTCTTATCGCGGGCAAGAGACAGCGGCAAAAGGTTGATATTGATTACAAACCGAGACAGTCTTTTTGGTAGATGGCCGCCAATGATGGATGATTAGATAAGGCTGCTTATATTTGATGGTTACAGGCGATGAAGCTGGCTGAGAAAGACAAAGATTCATTTAAATTCATTGCGGCAGTTGTGGTCGTCATTACGGTTGTCCATGTCTTCAATATCCTTACGGCCGGCTATCTGTCTGATTTTGGCCTGTTACCACGTCACTTCACTGGTTTTACCGGTATCATTGCCTATCCCTTCCTCCATGGCTCATGGGGGCACCTGATCAGTAATATCTTTTCTTTTTCTGTCTTGGCTTTTCTGCTAACCCGCACCGGGTTAGCCCGGCTGATAGCTATATTTATGATTAGCTGGTTGGGGAGTGGTCTTGGAGTCTGGTTATTTGGCCGGATGCACTACCATATCGGATTGAGTGGCATAATTTATGGCTTGTGGGCCTATTTACTGATGTATGCCATCATGTATCGCAGCGTTAAATCTATTGCGATTGCCATCCTGGTCATGTTTTTCTATGGCTCAATGGTATGGGGTTTTTTACCGACCCGAGAGTGGATTAGCTACGAGAGCCACTTGTTTGGCGCAATTTCCGGTGGGTTTGCTGGCTTTTTTTATGCCCGTCGTGATAAGCAGAGGTACGAGAGATGCTAGTGACTTTTAAGTGTAAAGTGCATGGTAACGTTGTCATGTTCGGTGATGTAGCCAAACAAATGCTCCGGTTTATGGGGCACTGCGAAAATATTCCGGGAGCACTCGATCCCCAAGACATCGATGATGCGTTATGCCGGCTAACCAGCGAAATAAACAAGCTACACCAACTGGAGTTGAAGGCTGCGGATGAAGACGCTGGCGATGTTGACGATGTGGCAGAGTTAGATATGGAGCCAGTGATCAGCCTCCATACTCGTGCTACACCGCTCATTGAAATGCTACAAGCCGCTAAAAAAGCTGACTGCCATGTGATGTGGCAGGAAGGGTGCTGAGGAGCAGGGGTTACTCCACGATATGAAGCGGCGCGAATGGGTCATCTTCCGGATCATTGATCCATAGGTACTCGAGGGCAATCGCAAGCTTTCTAGCCGTTTCTTCATTGAGATATTCTGCAATGATTGCGATGAACATATCTAAACAGGCGGTATTGCCGGATGAGGTGAAAATTCGCTTGTCTTGTGTCCAGCGCGCGACAGGTCTCCAGTTAACCTGTTTGCCAAATTGCGTTACCCAATTGAAATGCTGTTTGTTGGTTGTTGCCGTGTGATTTTCAAGCAGCCCCGCTTGCGCCAACAGTGCGGCGCCCAAACACGATGAACATACTAAGGTATCGTGTCTACATTGTTTTGCTAGCCAACTGACCACCGGCTCACTGCCCGTCACTGTTTCTATGCCACTGCCGCCCGGCACATAGAGTATGTCATAAGCCATTAATGCTTGATAACTCAGGTCTGCATTTAGCACGACTTGTTGCTGGCTGGCCACCGACTCCCCGTTTTCAGAAATGAGCAGGATCTCGAACTTTCCAGGTAATGAGTGAAAAAGAGAAATTGCTGCTGATACCTGGAGCAAATCGAAGCCTTCAAATAACAAGATGGCTAACGTATATCTTGATGGTACGGCTGGTTGCTGATGTTCTGACATAAGATCATAGATATCTGTAGGTGCCTCATGTAAGCGTAGCTTCGCGAGTTGCGAGAAGAGTTCGCAAGATTGCGTTTACTGCAATTTCATGAGGCGTATAAAAGTCTCAATGTAGGTAACCTGGTGGTTCAGCCCAGTAGTGGCGCATCAAAGCTTTCAGGTTCATCAGTGTAAATACACACGTTCCAGTCTTCGGCAGCCCCGCTTTTGGCTTCGCAATGAGTAGCAAAGAAAGCTTGGATCTCCTTTCTTTGGCAATGGGCTTCGAAAGCCGATATATCTGACCAGATCTCATTGAAAGCAATGGGCATGGAACTCCCCTCGGCAAAAGCACTCTTGAGCTGCCTGGTGACAATATATTGTAGGCAGCCATCCTCCCGCAGGGTGTTGGGCTCTAGTGCCTGAAGGGCGGTAAACAACTCCTGCTCGCGACCGGCTTTAGGCTTGAATTGGGCAATACAATAGACCTTTTTAGACATATGATTTCCTTATCTTTGAACGGTATAAAAGTAAGCTATACAGAAGTGTATGGTAAATAAGCTAAATTGAGTAGTTGGATGGCGTATATTGTCGATTAAAAAATAAAGCCCTCTTTATTAGAGGGCTTAATTTATGGGCCTGATTTCGGACAATCACTGAGACAGGGACACGTCAGGTGCGATCAACCAAGCCGTAGTCAGAGCATGCTTCGTCAGATATGATTCAGCGCTTTGGCAATGATGATATTTCGTTCGATCGCTACGGCCTGATGCGCGGTGACGTCACCCTCAAGCAATTGCTCCTGCGTCTTGATATAGGCAGTTGCATCTTGTTGAGAAGCAAAGACAAGTCCTTTGACATTAATGGCCGCAATGTTGGTGTAACGGCCATCTTCGCTAGTCGGCACAGAAATCTTGCCTTCGTTAACCAGTGTTTTGACAACTTCGCGTTCTTTATCATAGCCTTCGAGGCCTGATAGAGCCCAGCGCTGCATTGCTTTGCCTTCGTACTTGCCCTGTTTCACGTCGGCCAGGTAACGGATGGTGAGGTTTCGGATGGTACCTGCTTCCTCGCCGTATTCGGCTTCAGTATCGAACAATACCGGGAATGATTTGCCTTCCAATACACCGCCGGCTTTTGTCAGGTGGCCCATGCGGTAACTGTTCATGCCCAATCTGATCGGCGTTGTGTCGGTGACTGCAGTTCCGTCAGCAAAATGAAGATCCTTGATGCGCTGTCCTTGCGGCTGGGTGAGATCGATGGTGTAGGTCACACCGGCAAAAAAGTCATTGGTCGAATACTTCGATGCACGACGCTCTGGGTTGAAGCTGTAGGTGACATCACCTGGAGTCACACTGTTGAAGTAACCGGCTGACCACTCCATGTAGGTTTTCAGATCTTCACCTGTCATTTCGTAAACAGTGATTTCTCCACCTGCATACTGGTAGTTGTAAGCGATATCCTTGGCTTTGATTTGGCCTACATTGAGCTCGGCATAGTCGTTATCAATCTGTAGGGCAATGACGTTGGCCTTTGGCGCGAAGTACATACTGGCTTCCTGGAACAGGGTGCTGATACCCGTGTCTTGGATATGTACCTGTGGGATCCCTCTGATCTCGTTTCGTGGTACCAGATCGACACCGGTGAGTTCAGCTACTACACGATTTGCCTGTTCACGAAGTCTGTTGTGGTAAGGAGAGTACAGCTCGTCCATTTTTTTATCGGAATCGATGCCATTGATCTTGTAGGTAAAGCTGTCTTTGTTGACCAAGGTGTATTGGCCATTTCTTTCTTCAAACTGGAGGTCGATGCGAGAGAGGGCACGGCCGTATTTATCTGGCTCGGTGACAATCACGCCATTTACCACAGCCTTGTCGATACGGGTATGCATATGGCCAGCGACAATGGCATCGAGCTCTGGGTTGTCGTTGGCGATATCAGTGACACCTGTTGCCGCGATGTTGTTTTCGTTATCAAGCCCCATATGGGCAACAAGGACAATGGCATCGACTTTGTCATCAATCTGCTTGATGATTTTTTTTACCTCAAGCGATGGGTTAGTAAAAGTCATGCCTTCCAGGCGGTTTGTGCCTTCGGCGAAAACCTGTGTCATTGGCGTGTCCATGCCGATGACACCAATCTTGATCCCTTGTCTTTCGATGATGGTGTAGGCCGGAAGGAACGGGTTGCCATCTGCCCGCTGGATGTTACCGGCCAAAGAGGTTCCCTGAAACTGTGTCAGCGAGCGGTTGAGTACCTTGAGGCCAAAGTCGAACTCATGGTTACCCAGTACCCATACGTCGTAGTTCATTTCATTGAAACCGAGCATCATAGGGTCAACTGGCTCATCTTTAAAGGTTTCAACAAAGTTACCTTGGATCGTATCCCCCGCATCGACCAAGATGACGTTGTCAGTATGGTCGCGGACCTCTCTAACTTTGGTGGCGATTTGGCTCAAGCTACCTCGGGTATTGGCTTTATCACTGGCGTAATCCCATGCCATGAAATGCCCGTGAATATCGGATGTCCCGAGAATTGTGACATCAACAAGGTCGCCATCTGCGGCAAAGCCCTGGCCGCTCAATGCAAAAAGAATGGTTGAGGCTAAAAGGTGTTTTTTCATATTAACTTATGATTTTTATGAATAAAGTGGCGTAATACTAAAGGTTAAACGTGTTTGGTTTTGCAGTATTGATCACTTTATTGCTTGTTGGGTGTATTTATTTGCATGACATTGTGAGAAGGCGCTTACATTCTGTCGCGAGGTTGAGCGGAATGGGTAACTTTAGAGCATTAAGTTCGACACTCTCTTTATGGTGGCTATTTCAGGATTCATTGGCGTATACGGACGGTGACCATCACGATGGCGTGATCCGTACTGTGGCTGTCTATATCGTAGCTAGGGCTGATCAGGTGGCGGTCGTAAAGATGGTAATCGTATACCTCGGCCAGGCTCTCATTGAAACTGGGGTCAAATTCTCCGCTCAACAAGATGTAATCGAGCACCATGCCTATAGCACCGTAATAATAGGTGTATGGGCTAGGGTGTTTTACCGCAACCGGCATAGAGATCTTGGCAAGGTCGTCTACCGACTCATTGGTCTCCCAGTCGCGCGCTTCTCGGTGACAAAGGCTGGCTTGAAACAATGACCAGCTATGCTGAAGGCGGTAACGCTGTGAGATAGCATCGGAAAAAGCCCCATTTTTATGCCGCCCACCATCTGCCAGCAAGTGATGCAATCCGCTGGTCTCTAATTCATCATTGAAGTCACCCATTAAAATAACCGGATACTCCGATTCCATTTTGCGTAACCAGATAGAATTAAGCAGGTGAGCAGCCTCTGCGACCCGTTGTTGGGTGGAAGCCCATTGGCCAAGAACTTGTGAGCGAAAGTCGTCAATGGCTGGATCAGAAATGGGAAGATTTGGGGTATTTGACAAGGAAAACCCTTCGCTGGCAATGGGTCTTTTAGATTTGAAGTGGACGACATAACAGTCGCAGGGGCCTACCTGCGGCAGCTGGACAGTGGCTCTGAGCGGTTTTCGGCTAAATGCAAAGCTGCTACTTAGCCCTAGTGGGGCGTTGAGCGTGGGTTCAGGCGAAACAGCCGCTACATCATGGATAGGAAAGCGAGATGCTATGGCAACAACAGGGCTGTCATAGATGTAGTCATCAAGGACGTTTGGATTATCGACAGTACTGAAGAAGGGGTACCCGGCCTGCTGGGTTAGCGCCTTTAATGACTCAACAGAGAAAACCTCCTGAAAACCGATGATATCCGGCTGCTGCTCAGCCAGATAGGCCTGGATCCATGCTTGTTTCTTGTCCCATTGCGCCTTTGAATAGATGTTTTCGAAGTCGTAGAAGGCATCGGGCGGAGCAAGGTAGTTACATAAGTTGAAGGTGGCTATTTTGATGATGTTCTGGCTGTCATGGGCATTGACTGAATACGGCAAGTTGCTATCTACCTGTGCTGTTGTCCTGTAAATAGAATAGGGCTAAACATGCAAAAACAAAACGTAATTTGCCGTTTAGCCCTGTTACTTACACGATCAGCGAAGCTATGCGTTCAGGGCTTGTTCTAAATCTTCGAGAATATCGTCGATGTGTTCGATGCCGACGGAGAGGCGGATCATCTCGGGACTGACACCGGCTTGAGCCTGTTCGCTTTCACTCAGTTGCCTGTGGGTTGTGGAGGCGGGGTGGCAGGCGAGCGACTTTGCATCACCGATATTGACCAATCGCTTGAAGATCTTCAGTGCGTCATAGAAGCGCACCCCGGCGTCATAACCGTCTTTTAGCCCGAACGATAGAATTGCCGACGGCTTTCCTTTCATATATTTTTCGGCAAGTGGGTAGTAGGGAGAGTCGGATAACCCGGCGTAGCTGACCCAGCTCACCTTATCGTGCTGTTTTAGGTATTGCGCGACTTTCAGCGCGTTTTCGGTATGGCGCTCCATGCGAAGCGGCAGGGTTTCCAGCCCTTGCAGCAGCATGAATGCATTCATTGGTGATAAGGCTGAGCCGGTATTGCGCAATGGTACGGTGCGGGCTCGGCCAATGAAGGCGGCATCGCCAAATGCTTCGGTGTAGACGACACCATGATACGACGCTTCTGGTTGGTTTAATACCGGAAAGCGGTCTTTGAATTTGGCCCAAGGGAATTTACCCGAATCAATGATCATCCCACCAAGGGTCGTGCCATGACCACCGACATATTTGGTCAGTGAGTGAACCACGATATCGGCACCGAACTCGATGGGTTTGCACAGGGCTGGGGTAGCCACTGTGTTGTCGACGATCACCGGTACTCCCTGCTGGTGGGCAAGCTCTGCAATTTTTTCTAAATCGACAATATTGCCCGCCGGGTTACCGATACTCTCGCAGTAGACAGCTTTGGTATTTTCATCGATCAGTGCAGCCAGACTTTCAGGCTTATCATCAGGAGCAAAGCGTACCTCAATTCCTTGCTTGGGTAACATATGGGCGAACAGGGTGTAGGTACCGCCGTATAGTTGCGGGGTGGAAATAATGTTATCGCCAGCCTCAGCTAGGGTCTGGACGGCATAGTTGATTGCCGCGCTTCCTGCGCTGACGGCAAGCCCGGCAATACCGCCTTCCAATGCGGCCATGCGTTTTTCCAGTACATCATTGGTTGGGTTCATTATTCGGGTATAGATGTTGCCCGGAACTTCCAAATTAAAGAGATCAGCGCCATGCTGGGCATCATCAAACTCATAGGCAACAGTTTGGTAAATAGGGGTAGCGACTGCTTTGGTTGTGGGGCAGGTTTCGTAACCACTGTGAATCGATAGTGTTTCGTCTTTCATACGGTAAATCCTGTTTCTTCCTTGATTAACGGCGTAGAAAAAATTATGGCAAATGTTTAAGCGCTTTACTGCGAGCACGAACATTAAAAGAGAAAAAGTTGCTGAAAATCACAGTATAAAAAGAGTTTTATCGAGAGGGACAAATGTCCTATTTCTTCGTTTGGAAGTTACCTAACATCCGCACGCAAACGATACATAACGTTGGTGGTAGCAGATGAATACACAAACCTGGAGCCCTTCGGGCTGTCATGTTATGGCGAAGCCGACAGGCTCAAAATGCAATATTGATTGTTCTTATTGCTTCTACTTAGAAAAAGAAAAACTGTACCCCGAACGCGGACAAGATTGGATGATGGGAGACGAAACACTGTCAGCCTATATCTTGCAGCACATTGAGGCGCAAAGTGGTAACGAAGTGGTTTTTGCCTGGCAGGGCGGAGAGCCAACGCTACGAGGACTGGCTTTTTTTGAACAGGCTGTACGGTTGCAGCATGAGTATGCCAGGGGCAAGAAAGTCATCAACACCTTTCAAACCAATGGTATTTTAATCGACGAAAAGTGGTGTGCTTTTTTTAATCAACATAACTTTTTGATTGGTATCTCGATCGATGGGCCTGCTGAGCTACATGATATTTACCGTCGTACCCGTTCAGGAAAAGCGACTCATCACAAAGTCGAGACGGCGATATTACTACTCAAGCAGTACAAGGTTGAATTTAATACCTTAACCGTCGTTAGCCGGGCCAATGTTGATCATGCCCTCTCGGTTTATCGCTACCTCAAAGGACTTGGTAGCAGCCACATGCAATTTATCCCTCTGGTCGAAAGAAAAGCCAGCAAAGCTACCGCTAGTGGGCTCACCTTGATCAACCCTGAGAGCAAAATCGCCGGGCAGCTCTGCGACTGGTCCGTCGATGCTAAGGCTTATGGCCAGTTTATGAGCCAGATATTCCACCACTGGGTGAGGCATGATATTGGTCAGGTCTTTGTCCAGCTGTTTGAAAATACCTTTGCCCTGGTATGTGGCCAGCCTGCGCAAATCTGTGTGTTTGCACCACAGTGCGGCAGTGCGTTTGCCCTAGAGGCAAACGGCGACCTGTATAGCTGTGATCACTATGTGTATCCCGAGTATAAGTTGGGCAATATCCACGAATCCACTATCGCAGAAATGAACCGTAGCGATGCGAACCGGCGGTTCGGGGCCGCAAAATCAGACTCGCTCTGTGAAGACTGCCGCCGCTGCGAATGCCGCCCACTTTGCCACGGTGGATGCCCAAAACATCGTTTTGCCATCTCTGCGTCCGGTAAGCCGGATCTCAATTATCTTTGTCCAGGATACAAAGCGTTTTTTCACTATGCATCACCATATCTGGCGATGATGAAAAAGCTCTACCTGCACAACTATCCACCTGCAGCAATTATGCAAATCATCCAAAAGAAAGAATCTCAACAGCAGTAAATGGAGTACGTGTCATGTTTAAACTAAGCGCCATTGCCAAAGGGTGCGCATTGGCGGCATTGTCATGCTCGCCGCTTGTACAAGCCGCAGAAAGCGCAAGTACCGCTGATCAGCCGAATATCATCGTCATTATGGCTGATGACCTAGGGCAGTGGGCAACCAGCTTTCGCAACCAGGACATCATTGAAACACCTAATTTAGATTATCTCGCTGAAAATGGTGTTCGGTTCGAAAACGGAATGACGCCAGCCCCGGTCAGTTCAGCGGCCCGTGCATCGTTTCATACCGGTAAAATGCCTTCGCAGCATGGGGTGTATGATTTTTTGGCCGAAGACCCAAAATTCGATGCTGATTGGCTAGAGGGAGAGAAACTGCTGTCGGAACGCTTGCAAGACGAAGGTTACCGCACGGCCTTGATTGGTAAGTGGCATGCCACGACTGACAGCAAGGATCCGATTCGCGGTTTTGACCGTTGGCTAAGCTATGATGCCCTGCAGGCGGGATGGAAAAACCAGTACCTCCATTCAGGTACCGTCTTGTTCTCCAGTGATGGCGAGAACATGGAGTATACGGGTATTCAAGCACAATTTCTGACTGACGAAACGCTGAAATTTATCGATCAGCAAAGCACGCAACCTTTCTTTGTCAGCCTCAATTACGTAGAGCCGCATTTCCCATTTGAAGGGCTCCCCGAGCGCCTGGTTACGAAATACCGTGGTATCGCACACAAGGTGGTGGCTTTTGGTGGCAACTCGGTGCTCGAGCACATGAGTGACTATACGTTAGTGCCGGATAATCACGAAGAAACCTTGGCCCAATACCTTGCTGCGGTGACCCTGCTCGATGATCAGCTAGGTAAGCTGATCGATGGCCTTGAAGGACGTGACCTGCTTGACAATACCGTCATCGCGTTTGTCTCTGATCACGGTCTGTTGATGGGGCAGTATGGGTTATACGGCAAAGTGAATGCGTCATTCCCTTACAACTATTACGAAGAGACCGTTCGCATACCGTTTGTGGTGTCCGGTCCTGAAAAGTATGTAAGACAAAAGCAGGTGCGTGGTGAGTTCGTTGACTTGATCGATCTGCACGCAACCGTACTGGACTTGGCGGCGGGTGATAAGCAGTACGATACAAGCTACGGTCCGGGTAAGACCCTGTTACCGATGCTGAAAGGAGAGCGGGTTCGCAACTGGCGCGAGTACCAGTTTGCTGAGCGTGGCAACTCGAGAATGATTTCGAACGGGCACTGGAAGCTGGTACGTTACTACCCGAACCCGGAAGTCAACAAGCAGCCCGAGGACCATTGGTATAATTTGAGCAGCCCGATGGGGGAGCGTTACTTATCCGAGCCACCACGCGAAGAGCTGCGCGTGAAGATGATTGCCGATCTCGACGCCTTCTTCGAGCAATACTCAAGCGATGAATATAACGGTTTGAAGATGTGGGAGCAGGCCTATCCAAACTTCACGACCGAGGACCTGCTCAAGCATGAGCGCTGGAATTAAGTTTTTGGTTGTCTGCTAACCAGTAGCTGGTCGTGGATCGGCCAGCTACTTATCAATTTCCTTCTCCATAATTTCTTCTAGCAGCCCCCGCTCGCTGACGCGGACAAAATTCCTGCCTACTTCTATCGCTCCATCGACCTGCAGTTGTTTGATAATTCTGTTGTATACACGGATGCTGGTCCCCAATCGCTCAGATTCAAGGGTTTTGTTGATAAATAACTTTTCCCCCGGCTGCTGTTCGTCAAACGCGAGCAATTCGTCAATCACGCAATATTTGATCGTATGCAGCATATTTCGCGTCATCTTTTCGACAGATAGATACCATTTCGAGGTAATGTGCTTGAATACAAATTTGGCGAGCTCCGGTGTGTGGTAAATCAGCTGTGTTAACTGTTTCGCATCAAAGAGGTATCCACGGCATTTGCTGCTGGCGCATACCGTATAAAAGCAGGGCTTTTCAGAGAAGAGCTCCATTAGTCCAAGAAAGCCATTGTATTGGTAGGTACCAAGCTGGAAACGGCGGCCGTGCACGGTTTGGCGGTGCAAAACGATGCCACCCTCCAAGATGAACAACACTTGCTCTACTTGCTGTCCTTGGGTGAGTAGGGTGTGGCCTTTCTCGAAGTGGACAGGCTTAATGGCTAGGCTGTCTTGGTGTCTATCGAGGTAGTCAATCAAAGATTTGGTATCGTAAATATCTTCGGAGGTAACGAGCATAGTTATCAGGTTTTGTGAGTAGTGTGGCCATATCCTGCTTGGCAGCCAGGGGATATCAATAACATAATTGAATGTTAGAAAAGTATACTGTAAATCAATCATTTTTTAGTGCTGATTTTTGTCCTTTTTCCAGAAGGCAACGATTGTTCTGAGTTTGTTGGTTGTGTTCATTTCATATTGATTTGCAGGACAATATAGCGTTGTATTGATAGGTCACTCAGACATCAGGAAGTATTGTTAGTCGAGTATCTTCTATCAAGTAAACAGGCCATACCAAGTAGCCTGGATATATAACTATATAAAAGGACTTTGCAGTGAAGAAGTTTGTACTTTCCGCAGCGATCAGTGCTGCGCTTGCTTTACCCTCGTTTTACCTGGCTGCAGCCGATGTTCCCCAAGGTGTTGAACTTGCACAAAACCAGTATTTGGTACGAGCCAACGGTGCCGAGCCGGATACCGTCGATCCGGGTTTTGTGGGCTCGGGGAGCCCGGGTGATGTGATCGTCAACGATCTTTTTGAAGGTTTGGTGATCGAAAACCTCGATGGTGAAACGATACCGGGTCAAGCACAGTCTTGGTCTATCTCTGAAGACGGTAAAACGGTGACCTTTGTGTTGCGCGATGGCCTGACGTGGTCTGATGGCTCCCGGCTGACCGCCAACGATTTTGTCTATGCTTGGCAGCGCGCTGTCGACAGCAAAACCGGTAACAGTACCGGCTTTAATTTCCAAACGGCCAATGTGGTCAATGCCGATCAGATTGTCGCAGGTGACAAGCCGTCTTCTGAGTTGGGTGTTAAAGCGCAGGATGAACGGACCTTGGTGGTATCGCTCACGCGTCCGACCCCGTACTTTATCAGCATGATGAGTATCAAAACCTTCTTCCCGGTGCCGCAGGCCGCGGTTGAAAAACACGGAGACAACTGGACCCGTGCGGAACACTTTGTTTCAAATGGAGCTTACACCCTGAAGCAGTGGGTACCCAATGAAAAGGTGGAAGTGGTCAGAAACCAACACTATCGCGACGATGCAAAAACAGTGATTGAAGGCGTGACTTATCTTGCTCTGTCATCACAAAATGCCGAGTTAACCCGCTACCAGGCTGGTGAAATTCATATGACCAACCGGGTCCAGCTTGAGTATTACCAAAAGCTGATGAAAGAAAGCCCAGAGCAAATTCAGGCACTGCGTCTCCTTGGTTCATACGTTTACGCCTTTAATACCCGCGTCGCACCATTTGATAATGCCGATATTCGACGTGCATTGAGTATGGTTATCGACAGAGAGCTTTTGGTGGACAAGGTGACGGGCCAGGGTGAACCTGCCGCCTATTCGGTGGTGCCAGATATTATTGCCGGATACGAAGGTGCCGTGCCGTCGTTTAAGGCAGCCTATCGCAAAGAGCGTTTGGAAAAGGCTAAAGCATTGTTGGCTGAGGCCGGCTACGGACCGAGTAAGCCGCTAACGATTAAGCTGACTTACAACACCAGCGAGAATCACAAGAAAATTGCGCTGGCTATTGCTTCGATGTGGAAGCCGCTTGGGGTCAATGTTCAGCTGAATAATATGGAGTGGAACGCCTACCTGTCGGCGAAAACCGCGGGCGACTTTACCGTAGCGCGCTCTTATGCATTTGGCGATTTTGCCGAGCCTTCATCAGTGCTCGGGAGTTTCCAATGTGGCCACGTGAGTAATGAAACCGGCTTCTGTGACAGCAAGTTTGATGATTTGCTGGCACTGGCTGCCACAGCCGCTAAGGAGTCTGAGCGTTACCAGCTCTACAATCAGGCTGAAGGTATTCTCAATGATGCTGCGCCGGTGATCCCGCTCTATCACTATAATCACACCCGTTTGGTCAAGGCTAATCTGAAAGGATTTCCTGCCAATAACCCGAAGGGCAACATCTACGCCAAAGACATGTTCTTCGTGAAGTAAGGTTGGCGGAATCGCCTTAAAGTAAGGGCTTTATGGGTTAGATTACATCCCATTACTCCCCTGGGCTGGTGGACGGTCCGGGGGAGGGCCAAGGGCAGAGCTTGCTTCGGTAACAGTTACCTATTTGCTCTTGTAGGGTTTATAGAGGCACAGCGACATAATGATGCCAAAACAGACGCCCTGGGTGATCATTGCGGTACCACCGTAGCTAAAGAAAGGCAGGGGGCTGCCCATGACGGGCAGCACACCACTCACCATGCCCATGTTGATAAAGGCATACAAGAAAAAGCTCAGTGATAGCGAGCCACTGACCAAGCGGTTGAATGGTGACTCACACTGACAAGCGAGCCAAATTACCCGGCCAGTGATAAAAAGATATAACCCCAACAACAGCAGGCTACCAATAAACCCCCACTCTTCGGCATAGGTAGAAAAGATAAAGTCGGTATGGCTTTCTGGGATAAAACCTAAGTGACCCTGGGTTGCATTGGTCCACCCTTTCCCCTTAATCCCCCCAGAGCCAATAGCAATGAGAGATTGAATGATCTGATAGCCGGCGCCAAGCGGGTCGGATTCTGGGTCGAGGAATTGTGTGACACGCTTTTTTTGATATGCCTCCATGACGAAGTACCACAGCAAGGGTACGGCCGTGGCAATGCCGCCGAGAAATGAACCAATGATCTTCCAGCTCATTCCCGCGAAATACAGAACAAAAAGGGCGTAGATAATAGTGAAAATAGCACCATCAAGATCAGGCTGAATAAAAATCAACCCGGCTGGTAAGCCGGTAACCAGCAGGCACAGGCCAATTTTTTTCAAGTCGGGCCGCCCTGCATCCACCACTAATAGCCAGGCCACCATCATGGGAATGGCAACTTTTACCAACTCCGATGGCTGGAAGCGGATAGGACCAAGTGCCAGCCAGCGCTGTGAACCATTAGTGCTGTCACCCATGACAATGACGCCAAGCAGCAGCACCACCGACAAGCCGTAGAGATAGGGGGCCGCATGTTGGTATTTGATGGGCGGAATGGCTGACATTACAACCAAGCAAATCAGGGCTATCAGCGCACGGATCAGGTGGCGCTCGAGCATTGGTTCGCTGAAGCCACTTGCACTCCATACGGTCAGCGAGCCGAGCAAAATCAGCAAGCTGATAGCGAGTAGCAGTGGATAGTCAATTCTGGGTCTGTAGTTGAGCATAATTTCTTTATCGCAAGCATTAACAATGAGCACGTTAGCAAGTGCCAAAGTGCAGGCCGTTGTTGGAACCGTTTGGGTGATTTACGTTTTTGAGCACGTAAGCCTCAGTGAGGTTCGGCAATGCTTCGGTATTGGGTATTTGCTTCTTTCCAGCCGCCTAGTCGGTGATTGACTTTAAAGAGCATATAGACGGACAGCGGCAAAGCGATGGCAGTCATTGCAACTAAAAACCATAAACTGACCAGGGTGCGTCGTTCATGCTTTTGGATGAGGTGTGTGACAGGTTGTGAACGTTGCTGCAGTTCAATGTGCCGTTGTGATACCGGCGGAGAGCTTAGTGTTATCCAGCCGATAGGCCGATGTTGATGGAGCAGAGAATAGTGCCACACCTCCTCATCACCGAGCCTTTGCTCCGAAGATTCGACGGCTAGTGTGACGGGGTAGCGACTATGTTCAAAACCGGGTTGAAAAAGAAAACTGATATAGGCCGATAGGGATGCAAGCGATAGGCCGAAGATCAATGTGATGAACTTGGGAAGTGAAAGTGGAGTCTTCATTGCTTGTATCGAAGCCAAAGCGGTAAGCGGCTTTAAAGTCTAGGCGTGCACGTAAATTAAAGTGTCAGTAAAAAAATGCAACGGTTTTTCATCGGGCAAGCATGTATTTTCGTTCGGTTGCTCGATATTCATCCACTTCATGGACAAGAAGCCGTGGAGGACCCCGTTAGAGGCTTGGCATGTTCCCGCTATACTTAAGGCAGGATCCTAGGTGGATAAGGTGTCGGCATGAAAAGGTTGTTGTATCCGGTCGTATTGCTGTTGGGCTTGTTGGGGATATCTTTGGCTGGATGTTCAAGTAACCCCTACGGGGATTCTTATGGGGTGGCAGATACCCGGACGATTCAGCAGGTACGTTATGGTGTTATCGTTAAAACTGAACCGGTCACCATTGAGGGCGAAGGCCAAGCGGTTGGGGCAATCGCGGGTGCTGCGGTAGGCGGTATTTTGGGGTCGAAAATTGGCGGGGGTTCAGGTTCCGATATAGCGGCAATCGGTGGTGGGGTCCTGGGTGGTTATGCGGGCAGCAAAGCGGCAGAAGGTGTGACAAGGCGAAATGGGGTTAACCTGACGATTAAAATGGATGACACTGGTGAGACTATTGCGATTGTGCAGGAAGCAAATCCCAATATGATGTTCAGTGTCGGTCAGCGAGTACGTGTCAATGTTGATGGCCGCACCGCACGGGTTGTGCCTGAGTAACTTTGATCGCAATTCTTAGCCTTCTGAGAGCCATCCGAGTGTATAGCTGCTTGGGTGGCTTTGTTATAAACTTCACGACAACAATCCATTGCAGGACGCAGACATCATGACACACCCCCTATCAGCCGTAATTGTTGAACCGCCGGTGACCCCAAACGCATCCGTTATCTGGTTACATGGACTTGGCGCTAATGGGCACGACTTTGAGGCCATTGTTCCCGAATTAAACCTACCCAAAGAAGCGGCCATTCGTTTTATCTTTCCCCACTCACCGTCCATTCCCGTTACGATTAACGGCGGGATGGTGATGCCGGCCTGGTATGACATCCTTGAAATGGGAGCGGGAAGAAAACTCAATACCGAGCAGCTGCTTGATTCGGCCAGTTCGGTTGCAAGGCTAGTGGATCACGAGGTGGCGAGCGGTATTCGCAGTGAGCGAATTATACTGGCCGGCTTTTCCCAGGGTGGGGCGGTTGCTTATCAAGTGGCATTGACTTATCCGCAACCGCTCGCGGGACTGCTGGCGCTATCGACATATTTCCCTACCGCGGAAGAGATCCAGCTCAGCAGTGCTAACAAACAGCTTGATATAGAAGTAATGCATGGCAGCTATGATCCTGTTGTACTGACGTCGATGGGGAAGCAGGCTGTCGCCGCATTGACGGCGTATGGCTTTGCACCTCATTGGCGAGAATACCCAATGGAGCATCAAGTTTGTTATCCGCAAATCAAGGATATTTCTAACTGGTTGCAAGAGAAGCTTTTGTAGTCGGGTTGCAAAAGAGGTACCCAAGCCGAACAAGTGATTGGCTTTGGGTACCACATTGCGGCGCTTTGGGGGATCAGGCGGCGAGTTTTTTGAACAAGGCCGGAATGGACGCTTTGCTAGTCTTACTCAACTTACGCATCACATCAAAAGACACGGTTTGAAGGTTGGTTTGTGTTTTAACCTCATCGATGAGACGTAACCAAAGTCTTGCCGTCATTTCCGCATCCGCCAGCGCCCGGTGAAAGGTACCGTTGTTGGCAATGTCTAACTCACTAACCAGTGTGCCCAGTTTGTGGTTGGGCACATCCTGGTACAGGCGACGGGCCAGTAACATTGAGCAGACAAAACTGCCGTTGTACTGGCGGCCAAGCATACCAAGCTCGGCATCCAGAAAGCGCTGGTCGAAAGAGGCGTTGTGGGCAATGAGGTTATAGCCCTGGATGAAATCGGCAAACTCGTCCATCACCGCATGGCAACTGGGAGCCGAATCCAACATTTTATTGGTGATGCCGGTGTAGCCTTCGATAAAGCTGCTGACGCGGAAGCCAGGGTTCATCAATTGCTGAAATTGATCAATCACAATGCCGTTTTGGATTTTGACTGCACCAATCTCGATAGCGCGGTCACCCATATTAGGCGATAGGCCGGTAGTCTCGAAGTCGAGTACGATGACTGTGTCAGCAGGGTGTTTTGTATACATTAGAAACCTAGCAAATGAGTGTGTGTTATGTGAGCTGCTTTTTTATTTAATCTAGTAGCCACGTCTTTTCCAGAATTCAGCCTCGTCTTTGGCGTAAAGGTTAAAGGTTTTTTCGGCGACCACCTTACCGCCAAGTTCAATAGTCATGCGCCATTTACCGATTTTATTGGCAATCGGCTCCCAAATTGTATCACCAAGGTAGAAGTCCCAGTCGTTAGTGCGGACATGGAGTTCTCCGTCGAATGGGTCCAATTCATCACCATCCTCATCAGTTATGCCCGGGTGATAGATACAATAGCGGATTTTTTCACCACGGGCTTTCTTAATATTGACCGTAAAACCAAACTCGATGTCAATTTCAGCGGGTACGTCGGTGGTAAAAGTTTTGATTTTTGGCAGGTGTTTGGATTCAGCATCCCAAGTCGTATGGATACCATACGTCTCGATACTGACTGCGGGTTTTGCTTTGGCCATGGCAGTAAGAACAAGGTTGCTAAAGAAAAACCACCATTATAAAGGTAAGCGAGTGAGCTTTCATGTTTAAATGTAGCGTTATGAAAAAAGAGGCTAGTTGCTAGCCTCTTAATTATGAAATTAGCGGCGCAATGTCATTTTATCTCGACATTGGTGCTGGTTGGCGAACTGCCTTCCACTTTCGGAACCTCAATGGTGAGTACGCCATCATCAAAGCGTGCATGGACATCTTCCTGTTGTATATTGTGGCCCAGGTAGAAACTCCGCATGAGTCTTCCTTCATAGCGTTCTTTTCGGATAACCTTACCTTCCTTCTCTTCTTGTTCGTCTTTTTTGGTTACCGCTTCAATGGTTAGTGATCCATTGGATAGCTGTACAGAGATGTCGTTCTTGTTGACACCCGGCAAGTCAGCGGTTATTTCAAAGACTTTGTCCTTTTCTACAATATTGATTCTTGGTGAATAGACATCGGCATCAAGTCTATGTCTTAAAGTAGGAAAGGCATGATCAAACATCTGTGAGAAGTCGAACCATGAATCACGAGGTACTAAGCTCATAACTGCCTCCGACTGTGTATTTAACCATCAGTACTATTGTAGTTAGAGGCAGCCAAAAGTTACCACTTATCTCAGTGAGATTTGACTTGTATCAAGCAACATATGGGGGAATAAATTAGTCGCCGCCGTCGTCTCCGCCATCATGGTGTTCTCCATGTGGAGAGTCATCCGCAGGGCTACCTTTGGCATAACGATCTAGTTGATCATCTTCATCATCAGGCTTGTGTTGATCAATGACATTGTCCTGATCGGGTGGTGTTGGGTTAAAGATATTTTTGAGCCACTCAAACATAGGCTAACCTTATTGGGAACCTGATCGGTTTAGTGAAATTACATTACTAATACTAGTTCGTTGTGTAGGTAATGACATGAAAAGCGTAACGATTGGCGATATCCACTTGGCATGTATCAGAGTAAAAGGCCCTTATGGTGAAAATTATGAGCCTGCCGTTGACCTTCTTTACCGGTGGGCCGGGGAGCATGGCTTACAGGGTGGGCAGTGTTTGTTTATTTATCATGACGATCCTGACCAGACCGAACCGGCACAGTGTCGTACTGATATTTGTTTGACAGTACCAGCCAATACGGCCATTGGGGGCGATGTGTCATCGCAAATCTTGCCTGCCGGAAAATACTGTACCCGCAGGGTGATAGTCAGGCACAAATCAGAATACCCAGAAAATTGGGAAGCGCTTGAAAAGGAAGTTAAATCAGCGGGTTTAGTGATTGATCAGCGCCCATGTTTCGAGCTATATCACAGTTATGATATTGAAACACATGTTGCAGACGTTGGTTTTTACCTTGCCGTGAAGGGGTAATAATCAGTTTTACTTGTAGCGGTTTCGTTATGTGCCACAAGGTGCTTATTTCTCATTTCAACACGTAATTTAGGTATGTAAATATTGAAAACTGTTAATAAGTAATTCGAAAGGTGCAAGGATGTTTTCTTTTATCGGTTAGACAGAAAAGACTTGAAGAAAAACCCGAGTTAAGGTTATTATTCACTTACACAATTTCTTCCGCTTTTTTTGTGAATCAGATACGTTTCCTGCCTATTTATCGCCGCCAATTTATTTCATTATGTAAATCTGAGAAATATTTGTTTAACCTTTATTGAAGTAAGAAATAAAAAGTTCATTTGAATTACAGAATCATACTTTTATATACGTTAAATAAAACACTGCAATAAGTTTAACCAATATATTCATACTCAAGAAAAATACAAAAATGACGTTTGTAGAATGAAGGTTACTCTTAATAAGGTGTCAATGTGAAAAAAGTCATACTCTATTCAATTTTACTTTTGGTTGGCTTGTTTCTATCACAATTGCTGCCCCTATATATCGAAGGCTATAGCGCATGGCAACCTGTTCTGATGGTTGTCACTATGTCGGCATTGGCTTATATAATGATTAACGTAGGGCGTGAATTTGAAATTGATAAAAACAATTTGAAGCAGTACAGCTGGGATTATGTTGTTGCTATGACCACAGCAACGTTTCCTTGGATAGCTGTAGTGCTGTACTTTATTTTTGTGCTGATGCCCAGTGAGCTATGGTTCAATGCTGACGCATGGAAAGAAACCCTGGTAATAGGACGCTTTGCGGCACCAACCTCTGCTGGTGTGCTGTTTGCAATGCTTGCTGCGGCCGGTCTTGGGGCGACCTGGATGTTCAAGAAAGCCCGTGTTCTGGCTATTTTTGATGACTTAGATACCGTTCTGTTAATGATCCCGCTCACTATTTTGGTAGTCGGCTGGCGTCCTGCTTTGGGGATGACATTGCTCCTTATGCTGGTACTTCTGGTAATTGGCTATAAGTATCTGCACAAGTGGAATATCCCTTCGTCTGCCGGGTCGATTGTTGGCTATTCCGTATTGATCGCTGGTCTTTGTGAGCTGTTTTATATTTCTACAGATATTCACTTTGAAGTATTGCTCCCTGCATTTGTACTTGGCTGCATGATGAAATCCCAGCATGAATCAGCTGAAGACGCCAAAGTATCAACAGCGGTAGCGTGCCTATTTATGGTACTGGTTGGCTTGAGTTTGCCTCAGATCTTTGGGGCAGTGACGCCAGTCGAGAACACCAGCGTGACGACTGCTATGCCAGCAATGGAGATGAGCGAAATTGTATTCCACGTCATTATGATTTCCATTGTGTCGAACATCGGCAAAATGTTCCCGCTATTTTGTTACCGCAATGAAGCCACTGTGAAAGAGCGATTAGCTTTATCGATTGGTATGTGGCCTCGCGGTGAAGTAGGTGCTGGTGTATTGATGATCAGTATCGGTTATGGATTTGGTGGACCTATTGTGACGATCAGTATGCTTTCGTTGGCATTGAACCTAGTGCTGACAGGCTTTTTCATCATGATGGTACGTAGTTTGATTCTAAGCCCAGTTAAAGGAGGCGTACATGAAGAAACGCGAGCTTAAATTGCTAGCAGCCGTGATATCAATTTTCCTGTTTTCACTCGTAGTGGGTAGAGCAGCATAATAATATTGGCTTAGTGTTCAATTAGGCTGGCTACGTATTTAATATACGTAGCCAGTTTTTTTATGACACCGACATAGATTTATGTCGTTGCAGGCTGTGGTTGAACCGTAAGGTTATTTAGCCAGCGGCGTTTCAAATAGCGGCTGAAGCAGAGTGAGAGTTTGACTACTTCTTCAACCAATAGTGCCAAATATACCCAGCCAAAAGACCATTCACCAATAAATGCACCATATGCGGTAAACGGTATACCGATCATCCACATCGCAATAAAGTCCATTCTCAGGCAGAATAGATTTTCGCCGCCGGTGCGAAGAATTCCGTTGATAATAATCATATTAAGCATTTTTAAGGTAATGCCGATGCTAATTACATACATCGCGGGTTTGGCTAGCGGCATAAGTGCTTCTTGGTTTAGGTTGAGCCAAGAAAGAACAAAATGGTGGTTTAGGTAAAGGAACAGTCCCATCCCCAATCCTAAAATCAGTACAAATTTAAGGAAGAAGACTGTCATCGCCTGTGCTTTATCAAATTCGTCTCGTCCCAGGGACTGGCCGATCAAAACCGAACACGCCACAGAGATCCCCATAAACAGGGAGTAAAGCAGTGACTCAAAAGGTCCGATCATGCTAAACACCGCAAGTTCCGTTGTTCCCATATGACCAAAGATGATTTGGTAGGTCAGCGTACCCAGGGCCCACAGCAGGGCGTTCAGCGACTGCGGAATCGCTAGCTTACGGTAAGTCATCCAGAGTGTTTGGTGATTACGGATCGCGCGACTAACAATCAACCAATGCTGGCGGTAAACCAAAACGGTACACATCATCAATACCTGTGCAAATCGAGCAATGGTGGTTGCCAGTGCGGCACCTGCCACACCCATTGCAGGTATCCCAAAACCACCTTTGATCAATAGGAAATTGAGGGCAATATTCAGGGCAATAGTTATCGCGCCCAATATCAGTGGCAGCATAGCGTCATCACTGGCACGCAGGCTCGACTCCAAAGTGATGATGACGTGGGTCAGGATCAGAACCGGAAAGCTATACCATAAGTACTGGCTTCCTTGCATGATCACTTGCCAATCATTAGTCTGCAACTGCATGATCTGCGTGGCAAACACGGTGATGACCAAAGTAACGGGTACCATAATGCTAGCACCAAGCTTCATGGCCTGAATGGTTACTGTTTTTGCATGAATGCTATCTTTTTTTCCCCAATATTGGGAAACTAAGATGCCATTTGCAGAAGCAAGCCCTGCCATGATCATGATGGCCACAAAGTGCCATTTGGATGCTATCCCTACTGCGGCAGTCGCGGATTGGCCGAAATCGCTTACCATCAATACGTCAGCAAGGGCGAGAATCGCCACCAGGGCACTTTGAATGGCAACAGGAAAAGCCAGTTTTGCTATGCGAGCAAACAGGTCATGAGGTAGTGTGGTGTGTGTTGTTTTTATTGTTGTCATCGTTAGTCTCCGAATCATACCAATTAGAGATAGGTCGGCTTGGTAATCGACGGCAACTATAGCGAACCAGTCATTGGAGTGACATGTTAGAAAATACAGAAAACCTGTGTGAATCTGTCACCATGGGATTTGCCCTGGCACAGCCCAAAACAGATTGGAAAGAAGAGGTTTATTTAGCCCAGTCATGTAAAGAGCGTTTTCTTACTCAGTCCGACTTGCCCGAGTTAACTGATAACGGTTTCTTTATGGCTGGGTTGGCCGAGCTGGCCGAGGGATATGAAATAGAGCGGGTCGCCACGACCAATCACACTTTGTTACTGACCCTGGAGGGAGTGGGCCTCTTAACCCTTACCGAACGCCAGTATCATCTGATGCCAAATACGCTCACGATTCTACCGGCAGGGCTGCCGTTTCGTTTTGAGCTGGTAGACAAAAGAAAAGGCTGGAAAATGGCTTGGGTACTGTTAAAGCCTGGAGAGAAGTGGTTGCCGTTAGTGACCCATGGGCAAAGGGTGGAGCATAGCCACATTTGTGAGCAAGTATGGTCGGTAATGAATTTACTGCACAGTGAAATTGGTGGCCGAGCAAGTTATCGGAAACTGTTCGCCAGTGAGTTATCCCGCTTGATGCTCGGAAGCGCCAATCTGGCCCCTTCGAATTCGGTATTACGTGTTCAAAGTGTATTTAATGACATCGAATCACAGCTACACCTCAATTGGACGGTAAGAGGTATCGCTAAGCAGTGTTTTCTCAGTACAGAGCAACTAAATCGCATTACCAAGCAGTTGTATGGCTGTTCAACGCAGCAGCGTTTGATTCAACTCAGAATGGAGAAGGCGGTGGATTTACTGTATTACCGGGAATGGACCATCGGCATGGTAGCACAGCGCTTGGGTTATCAGGACCCATTCAATTTTACCCACCGTTTTCGCCAGTATCATGGTTGCTCACCGCGGGAATACCGAAAGAGATTGTTATTGCTGGAATGATGCCACTTTATGGCCTGCTCAGAAGAGTCTTATCGGTTCAGTCGGCAGATTGAACCGATAAGCCCGTTACCATGACGGGATTACTTTCGCTTTGGCTGCTGGTATGTGCGGCCAGCGGCTTGATAAACGTCTTTCGCTTTTACGTCAAACATATCAAAGAAAAACCACGCCACGAACTTGATCACGTCATCACCGACGTTCATGATCCACTCGGCATATTCTTGTTGCTCGCCTTCATCATTGTCCTGCAGAGAAACATGATAAATGCGCTGTTCACCGTCAATTTCAGCCAGTTTGAATTGGCCTGTTAGCGATGCTGCGGCTTCAGCAATTTCTGTGTCGTCGCTGGCTTTGAGTGCTTCCAGAACTTGCGGGACAGAGTCCAATTCACAAAGAGATTTAACCAGTGTTTCGAATTGGTCATGTTGCATGATTAGGTACCTACCATTAAGCAATGTTTATTGCGCGTATTCTATCAGTGTAATTCGGATCAACGACAGGTTTATAACGGCTGACTGAGTAAGTGTTGGAGTTTTGTACACTTTCGGAGCTAAGCGGAAGAAATTATGAAATTTGAGTGCTTATTCACGAACATGGTATCTGGTGCAAACAAAGATAATGAAATTAGCACTCCTTAACAGTATGTAACGGGGAAACTTGATAGCAAGGGGCGAAATTTTGCTTTGACTCTCGTTTTGTACAAGGTTAACTGCTTGATTGTCAGCATTTGATCGTCCAATTTTGATGCGGATTTACCTCGTCGTCTCTACGCCCCTTGTCTACGCCTACCAAAGTGGACGGGGGGAGGGTATGAGTTTTCCAAAGATATGAATAATAGGAAAAATATAAAAACAAACTTGGAGACTCGATGTGAAAAGGAACCTACGATCTTTGCTAGCTGTGGCCATTGCCGCGTCGTTGGCAGCCTGCAATAGTGCAGATAATGCTGTTGATGTTGCTGGCGTAAACTCGAACGCTTATCTGTGCGATACCACGATGATGACGCAATCTGATGACTTGCGTATTTATCAGATCATGGTTGAAAGCTTTGTAAATGGCGATAGCAGCATTGGCCACGGCACAGGCTATGGTACCAGCCATCACAAAGGTGATTTGCAAGGCATCATAGATTCACTGGATTACATCGAGTCCTTGGGGATGAATGCAATATGGCTGACGCCAATTTTTGATTCTATCCCTGTTGATGGACAGGACCACTGGGCCGACAGGCTAGATGCGACGGGGTACTTTACCAGCAATTATTTTGCGGTTGACCCAAGGTTCGGCACTATGGACCAGGCCAGAGAGCTGGTTGAAAAAGCGCACGAAAAAGGGCTCTATGTTTTCTTTGACGGGGTGTTCGGCCATCACAAAGGCAATGTCGTGCCTTCGCCGCAGGGGCGCTTACCTGCCGGCGAAAACAACCCTGTCAGCTACCCGGAGAGCCTCGAATTTTACCAAGAGGTTGCAACCTACTGGATTGAAGAGCTCAAGATTGACGGATGGCGCCTTGACCAAGCTTACCAAGTACCTACCGAGGCATGGGCAGCGATCAGAGCCAGTGTAGACCAAGCATCTAAGTCGGTTAGTTATGTTAATTCAGAAGGAGAAACCGTCAATCCGCTGGGTTACATGGTGGCAGAGATCTGGAACAATGAGAATTACATCAAAGAGACAGGCTATGGCATGGAAGGGAATCCCGCATTGTGCTCTGCCTTTGACTTCCCGGTCCGCTATCGTGTCGTCGAGACGTTTGCTGTCAATGAAAACAGCATTGGTAACAAAGGAGGCAAATGGCTGGATGAAGGGATGAGCCTGCACAGCCTTTATCCTTCCCATGCCAAGCCTAACCTGATGCTGGGCAACCACGATTTGGTGCGATTCGGCGATTTGCTGCAGCGAGGTAATATTGCTTCGCCGGAACAACCGGAATACTGGAATAGGCACAAGGCGGCCTTGTCATTCCAGGCCGCGTACTCCGGCCCGATCACCCTGTATTACGGTGAAGAAATTGGTGATGAGCTGGACGGTTACGCGAACAAAGTTGAACAAGACTGCGCAGTACGAGGACTGTGTGATGATCATGTTGCTCGCACCAGCGCCAATATCGAGGGGATCACTGCAACGCTCGATGAGAACCAACGGGATCTGAAGCAATATGTATCTCAGCTTATGGCCTTGAGGGCTGACCATCCAGCACTCAGCCGAGGCGAGCGTAGCAATATTGTTGCGAACGAAACGGTTTATGTTGATCACAAACAGGCTGATGATGACACATTACTTTATATGGTCAGCACAACGGCACAGTCTGACACCGTCGTATTGAAAGCCAGTGAGATTGCATCTGAGGGCCAGCTGGTTGATTTGCTAACGGGTAAAATTTACAGCGCTGTCGATGGGAAGTATTCCATCAAACTTGAGCCGTTTGAGGCGAAGTTCCTGTCAATTGAAAAGCCGTCAGCCGCTGGTTTGATGAAGGCTGCAGCCGCTACATCCGCATCGTTGATGGGCGAGGGCTTTATGGCCCAGTGTGATAACCCTGCCGTTGACAGTGCAGGCCCAGTTGGCAAGACCTTGTTCGTGGTGGGCGATTTTGTTGATGCTGGCTGGAAACACAAGCCCAACCGCGCATACAGCTATGTAGGTAATAACACTTATCAAGCGGTTGTGGATGAGAAAGCCGGCGCCTATAGAATGCAATATGCCAGCAAGGATTGGTCACCGCAGTTCACTGCTGATGGACTGGAGTTGTCGCCAGGAAAAATCGCGACGCTAAAACGTGGCGGCTACGGTAAAGATACGGCTGTGACATTACCTGAAGCCGGCAAATATGTTTGGAGCCTGTCGTTTTCTGATAGCGGCGAGCCGGAGCAGTTGATGGTATCGAAGTGTCCGTGATTCAACCGTTTGTAAATGTTTGCATTATTTAAGTCAAGAGGGAGCGAGATGCTCCCTCTTTTGTTATTGTTCTTAAATAGTTTTCTGAATAAAGAGGCGAAGATGGGGGATAAGTGTGTAGTGATGACAACATTTGCCGATGAAGCGATCGGTAAAAAACTCATTCACTCTTTGATAGAAAAGCGATTGGCAGCGTGTATACAGGTCCAGGCGATTGAAAGTTACTATCACTGGGAGGGGAAAGTGAACCAGGACCAAGAGAAACTGGTGATAATCAAAACCACCACCGCGCTGTATGACCGAGTGGAAGCGGATATACTTGCCAACCACAATTATGATACGCCGGAAATCATCCAGCTCCCCATAACTGCCGGCTACAGTGATTATTTGCGTTGGATAGAAACAGAGTGCCAATGAGTTGATCTGACTCCTTTACCCTTATACAAAAAAATTTTTTGTATAACTGAACCGATCGTCTATTCTTCCTTGTACAAGATGTGATTTTTGTACAAGGTAGGGACAGTCATGCAGATACCTGTGGGAATTAGTGCTTGCGTGCTAGGCGAGCGGGTCAGATTCGATGGTGGCCACAAGCTCAATCGGTTCATCGTCGATGAACTTTCCAAATACTTTACCTTCAAGCCGGTTTGTCCTGAGATGGGGATTGGCATGCAGGTGCCCCGTCCAGTCATACGTTTACTTCAATTGCCTTCCGATGAAATACGGTTAGTAGAGAGCAAGCAGCAAGATGTCGACTATACCGACAAGATGGTTGCTTTTGCCCACCAGAAAGCGTCGCAGTTCGATGATCTGTGCGGTTATGTGGTTTGTGCCAAATCCCCGACATGCGGTATGGAGCGGGTAAAACTTCACATACCCAACAATAATACTGTTCCGGGCGGATCTGTCGGTATTTATACCCGAGAACTGATGAGCAAAATGCCTTGGTTACCTGTCGAGGAAGACGGTCGATTAAACGATCCTGTATTGAGGGAGAACTTTGTTTTTCGGATCTTCGCCCTTCATGATTTATACCATTCGGTGCGTGATCAGCTTTCAGCAAAATCCATCGTTAAATTTCACTCGCGCTACAAGCTGGTTTTAATGGCGCATAGCCCGAGCGCCTACAAAGCATTGGGTAGTATGGTTGCCCACATTAGCGAGTGGGACCTTGATGAATTCTATTTGGAATATCGATTGCAATTCATGGAGGCTATAAAAGAGCGGGCGTCGAGAAAAAATAAAACCAATGTGTTGATGCACCTGCAAGGTTATTTCAAGCGCTCGTTGACCAAGGAGCAAAAGAAAGAATTATCAGATTTGATTATGAGCTATAAGGAAGGGCACCAACCTATTCTAGTCCCTCTGGCACTGATCAAGCATTACTTACGGGAATACCCTGATCCGTATCTGCAGTTGCAAACTTTTATTGACCCTTACCCTGAAGATTTGAAGCTACGTTATGGACTCTGAAAACAAGTACTATGCCATCAAAGATGTCTCAGAAATAACTGGGGTGAACTCTGTGACATTAAGGGCTTGGCAAAGACGTTATGGTCTGATCAATCCCAAAAGAACGGAAAAAGGACACCGTTTATACTCTGCTCAGGACATCAAGACTATCCGGGAAATTGTTGAATGGCTTGATAAAGGGGTCGCTATCGGCAAAGTAAAACCCATGCTTGGAAAGCTTACGCCCTACAACAATAACGATGAGCAGAACGACAGCCAAAAGGGGGTTGGCAATATACTTTCCGCGCTCGCGCAGTTAAACGCCAGCTCCCTGGACAAGCAGCTTATCCAATTGATGAAAGAGTATCCTGTCAAGGTGTTGGAATCCAAAATCGTGCGAGTTGTTATCAATGAAATATGCCAACCAGACAACCCGCTACAGGATGTGCAAAGGGTGATTTGGGACACTGTGCTTCAAGAGCGCTGTTTATCGTTAATTGCGGCTTCACGAAAACGCAATAAGAAAGCGTGTATCTTGATGAGTTTTGACCAGCAACCTAGCTCGCGTTTCTGGCTAAAGGCGGTGGAGTTATCTGAGGCTGGTTACAGTGTCACCATACTACCGAGATATCAAGGGAAATTAGCCCCACTGACGTCACTGCTTAACTCATGGTCTGACAAAAAACTCTATATCGATGGTAATAATAAGTTGCCAACAGACGTATTGGCGCAAATAGAGCAGTTAATCAGTATGACCGGCTCTGAGCTGCTGTCCTTTGGGCTGATTAATACTATTCACCCAGAACTATTGGAGTGGCAACATGAGTCAGCATAAACATATTGGCCTGGTTTGGTTCCGCGCTGACTTGCGTGTGGTGGATAACACCGCTTTGTTTATTGCGGCAGAGCAATGTGATCAGCTTATAGCCTTGTATGTATCCACGCCGATGCAGTGGCATGAACATCATGTTGCCCCGATACAGGTGGATTTGCTTCGTCGCCGACTGCCAATTTTGCAGCAGCAACTGGAAGCGCTTGGTATCCCACTTATTTTCAAGGAAGTCGCTGATTTTGAGCAGATCCCACAAACCTTGCTTGAGGTATCGAGCAAGCATGGTGTCTCGCATGTTTTTTGCAACAAGCAATACGAATGGAACGAGCTCCAGCGCGATGACAAGACGGGCCATCGCCTAGCCCAAGAGCAGGTCAAGTTTAGTGTATTTGACGATAGTTGTGTGATTGCACCAGGCAAGGTGCAAACGCAAAAAGGCGAGGCATTTAAGGTCTTTACACCTTTCAGAAGAGAATGGCTAAAACAGTTCCGGGCATTATCGCCAACACCGCTGCCTATTCCAGAGCCGGTTGAAAATCCGGTGGTTGTTGATGAACCTGGCCAAATCACGGTGACCTATCCATCTTCAGACAGTATGGCATGGCCGGTCGAGGAAGAGACCATTCGCCAGCGTCTAGTGACATTTTGCTATGAAAAAGTCGAAGACTATCATCAACAGCGAGATATCCCTGCCATAGACGGGACAAGTTGCTTGTCTCCTTATCTGGCTCTGGGGATGTTGTCCCCGCGCCAGTGCATAGCGGTACTGATGGCGGTGAGCCCAATGTGTTTGGATGCGCCTGAAAGTGGGGCATTTAGTTGGTTAAATGAAATAATTTGGCGTGAATTCTACCGTCATCTTCTGGTGGCATACCCTGATTTGTGCCGCGGCCAACCTTTTCAGTCCTGGACCCAAAATGTGCAGTGGCAGCAATCAAGCGAGTTGTTGTCAGCCTGGCAGCACGGGCTAACGGGCTTTCCGATTGTGGATGCCGCAATGCGTCAGCTGAACCAAACAGGCTGGATGCACAATCGGCTGCGGATGATCACTGCCAGTTTCCTAACTAAGGATCTGCTGATTCATTGGCAAGCCGGGGAGCAGTGGTTTATGTCAAAGCTAATCGATGGTGATTTTGCATCCAATAACGGTGGATGGCAGTGGGCCGCTTCGACCGGGACAGACGCACAGCCTTACTTTAGGGTGTTTAATCCCACTACCCAAGGAGAACGTTTTGATCCAAAAGGAGAATTTATTCGTACTTGGTTGCATGAGTTAAAGGACGTGCCGGACAAATATATTCACCAGCCACACCTTTGGCCAGGTAGCGAGCAGATTCATTACCCCAAACCCATTGTTGACCACAAACAGGCAAGGCTTTTGGCAATTAGCTCATTCAAAATTGCCAAAGAAGCTCAATAGGCGTCAATGACTGGTGGGGCATGCTGAACTAATGTGGGAGCACCTATGGATGAGCAAACCTCAGAACTAACGGATAAGTTTGTTGCAATCTATCAGTACCTCGATAAGCAAGATTTGTCGGGGCTGGAAGAGATCTATCATCACGATGTCGTATTCGAAGATCCGGCCCACCGAGTGGAAGGCTACCGGCAGCTTTTTAAATATTTTTCCCGGCTGTTTGACGCTGTCGAGTACTGCAGCTTCAACATTACTGAACAGCTCTGTTGTGGCGAGACTGCGTATGTGCAATGGACAATGACGTTCCAACACCCAAAGCTCCAGTCCGGCAAGAAACGTCTGGTTAATGGCTGCTCACGCTTAGTCTTTGCCGAAGGGAAAGTGATTTACCATCGGGACTACTTCGATATGGGCGAGATGATTTATGAAGGCATACCGCTGTTAGGGCCAATCGTTCGGCAGATAAAAGCGAGGCTGTAATGATGACCAACACAAAACAAGTTCTTATAACGGGTGCAAGTTCGGGGATCGGCCAGCAGCTTGCGATTGATTATGCGAGGGAGGGGTGGTCGGTACTTGGCTGCGGTCAAAATCAAGAACGGCTACAGGCGTTGGCTGATACTAGCGATAAGATCACCGCTATCAGCTTCGACATCACTAATTATGGCGATGTTAACCAAAAGCTGGGTGGGTTAACGAACGCACCAGATCTGATCATACTCAATGCCGGGACCTGTGAATATATTGAGCATGGCCAGATTGATGTGGCGTTGTTTCGCCGCGTATATGACGTTAATATTTTCGGCATGCTCAATTGCATTGAAGCTTTGCAGTCATCGTTTAATGAAAATACTCACCTGGTGATTATCGGCTCTACTGCTTCCTATATTCCTCTCCCCCGGGCAGAAGCATACGGCTCATCCAAGGCGGCAGTCGCGTATATTGCCCATACGCTGGCTATAGATTTGGCAAGTAAAGGTGTCACGGTCAGCTTAGTGAGTCCGGGATTTGTTAAAACGCCATTGACCGACAAAAATGATTTTGCCATGCCGATGATAGTCACGCCGGAATTCGCGTCGGAAAAAATTCGAGCCGGTATTGCGGCAGGCAAAAAAGAAATTCATTTTCCTACTAGATTCAGCTTTATTCTGAAGTGTATTTCATTGCTACCGATTCGGATGCAATTGGCCGCCGTAAAACGTATGACAGGAAGAACTGCATGAAGATAGCAATTATTGGCAGCGGTATCTCTGGTTTGACATGTGCTCATTACTTGCACGAGCAACATGACATTACCCTTTATGAAGCGAATGATTATATTGGTGGCCATACCGCAACGGTTGATGTCGAGGTGGCTAGCGGTAGGTATGCCATCGACACAGGCTTCATTGTTTTCAATGACCGAACATATCCCAATTTTGAAAAGTTGCTGGCTGAAATTGGGGTCACCGGTCAGCCAACCGAGATGAGTTTCAGTGTCCACAACACACTTAATGGCTTGGAGTATAACGGGCACAATTTCTTGTCTATGTTTGCCCAAAAGCGAAATTGGTTGAACCCTAAATTTTACCGTTTCATCTATGATATTTTGCGGTTTAACCGGGTGGCGAGAGACGTCGATATTAGCTCGGCTCATAGTTATGCCCACACTCAAACGCTAGGTGATTTTCTCAACCAATATCAATTTAATCGCTATTTCTGCGAGAATTACATCCTGCCAATGGGGGCTGCGATTTGGTCGTCGACGTTGGCCGATATGCGCCAATTCCCCCTGGCTTTTTTTGTCCGTTTTTTCCGTAACCATGGGTTGCTTGAGGTTACTAATCGTCCACAGTGGTATGTCATACCGGGTGGTTCAAGGGAGTACGTCAAACAGCTCGTCGCTCCATTTGTACATAAAATCCGGCTTTCAACTCCGGTCACCTCGGTCAAGCGCACTCACGGTAAGGCGGTCGTCACGGCAAATGGCGTCAGCGAGATTTATGACCATGTTATTTTTGCCAGTCACAGTGACCAGGCCCTGAATATGCTTACCGATGCCAACGAAACCGAGCAGGCCGTACTGGGGGCTCTCGGCTATCAGAAAAATGATGTGGTGTTACATACAGATAATTTCTTATTGCCCAAGCGCAAGGCGGCTTGGGCGGCATGGAACTATTTTTTGGGTAATAACGATGAGGGGCAGTGGGAAAACAAGCAAACGACTTTAACCTACAACATGAACATTCTGCAGGGCATTACTGCTCCGGAAACCTTTTGTGTCACACTGAACCAGAATGAGCAAATCGCACCTGAGAAGATACTACGAAAATTTGTCTATGCCCATCCGGTGTTCACCAAGCAAAGCATTCAGGCTCAGCAATGCCGGGATAAAATCAATGGCGTGGAGAGTACGTGGTATTGCGGTGCATACTGGTACAACGGATTTCATGAAGACGGCGTACGCAGTGCCCTTGATGTAGTAAAAGCCATTCAGCGCCAGACTCCTGTTAGGCATCCCCATCGACAGGGTTTTGCTGAGGGCTCTCAAGCCGTGTCAGAGATAGCGGCCCGGAGAGGGGGTGCCTGATGCGCAGCGGCCTATTTTCTGGAGTTATCAGGCATCGTCGGTTTTCACCGGTTTCGCACCAATTTCAGTATCCGATGTTTATGCCGCTTATAAATTTAGATGAGCTCGTGCAGCTTGAGCGGCAGGTGTTTGGTTTTGGCTGCCAGTGGTACCAGTTTGCCCGGTTCAAAGTATCGGATTACCTCAGAGGGGCTGAGCAGGTGAATCAATCCGCCAAGGCTGGGATTGCTGAACAGGGAGTGGCATTAAAAGCTGCTGTTTTCGCCAAGCTTGAGCAACTGACCAATGAGCCAGTCAGCGGAACGGTCTTAATGCTCTGTCAGTTGCGGTATGCCGGTATTTATTTCAGTCCGTTGAATTTGTATTACGTGTATGACGAAGACGGGCAATGGCGCTGGGTCCTCGCCGAGGTAAGCAATACTCCTTGGAATGAGAGGCATTACTACGCCTTACCCGCCAGCGATAGGTGGCTGCAGCGGCAGTGGCTGGAAGAAAAATCTTTTCATGTATCCCCATTCAATCCGATGAGCCAACGATATTACTGGAAACTAAGAGCACCGTCGTCAAGGTTACTGCTTCATTTGGATATTCATGACAGTCGGACAGACCTAAAGGTATTGGATGCGACAATGTCGCTCAAGCGGGCTCCAATGACGACGTCAACCCTGTGGCAGCACATCTATCAAACACCAGTTCAAACGCTGAAAGTCGTTTGGGGGATTTATTGGCAAGCATTGAGGCTTTGGCTCAAGAA
This sequence comes from Photobacterium gaetbulicola, assembly GCF_003025515.1. NCBI lineage: Bacteria > Pseudomonadati > Pseudomonadota > Gammaproteobacteria > Vibrionales > Vibrionaceae > Photobacterium > Photobacterium gaetbulicola. The sequence goes on from NZ_PYME01000006.1 coordinate 128,102, forward strand.
GGTGCCATTTTATTCCCACCCGGATAGCAATCAATCTCCAGTAGCTGCGAAGGAAACCGAGCATTTTCCTCCACCATCAAATAATAAGGAGTCGAAGCCATGATAAGTAGCGAAGTTAGCCAGGGATCATTGGCACTGTCAGGAACAGATCGTGTAGCGAGGAAAATCGTAACCACTGTTTTACAGCAGCTCACAGGCTGTGGACTGACGGTGTCAGAGGTACATGGTGAAACATTCCAATTTGGTGACAAGTGCAGCGGGTTGCAGGCACAGTTGCTGGTTAAGCATCAGGGGTTCTACAAACGGTTATTGGATGGCGGCAGCATAGCGGCCGGAGAAGCGTATATGGACGGTTGGTGGGACTCGCCTGATTTAACAAAAGTTGTCCAGGTGCTGGCCAGAAATCTTCCTATCCTAGATAAAATTGAAGCGAAGGTCGGTTGGTTTACTGCTTTTAAGAACAAGTGGCTCCACTACACGAGACGCAACAACAAGCAGGCTTCAAAGAGAAATATCTTGGCTCATTATGATCTTGGCAATGATTTCTATCGTACCTTCCTAGACGAAAACATGCTTTATTCGGCTGCAATCTACGGCAGTGAAGAGACCAGTTTATCCCAGGCACAATTTAACAAGATGGATCGTTTGTGCCAAATGCTGGAACTCAAGCCGACAGATCACCTGTTAGAAATTGGAACCGGTTGGGGAGCATTGGCCATTCATGCTGCTAAATACTATGGATGCCAGGTTACAACAACAACGATTTCAGATGCCCAGCATAAATGGGCCAGAGAACGTATCTATGAACAGGGGCTTGAAGGAAAGATTACGCTCTTGTTGGAAGATTACCGAGATTTAACCGGCAAGTACGACAAAATCGTGTCGGTTGAAATGATAGAAGCTGTTGGCAAGGAGTACCTGACGACATATATCAAGCAATGTCAGTCGCTGCTCAAAGAAGAAGGCCTATTGGCAATACAAGCTATAACCATTGCGGATCAGCGATTCGATAGTTACAGCAAAGGTGTTGATTTCATACAAAAATATATTTTTCCAGGTGGCTTCTTGCCGTCGGTGACTGTACTTTCTCAACACCTTACCCAGCATACCGACTTTGTTATCCGTGATCTCAAAGATATCGGTATGGATTATGCGAGAACCTTGTCAGATTGGCACAAGGAGTTCAACAACAACATAGATCATTACCTACAGCAGGGTTTTGACGAGCAGTTCATCAGGATGTGGCGCTACTACTTATGTTACTGCGAGGGTGGTTTTCTAGAGCGCAGTATCAGTACTGTACAGCTTGTTGCCAGCCGAGGTGGATGGCGATGACCGCTCGTTACCGATAGAGTTGGCATACCGCTACTGGGCAGAAGCAACAGAGGTGATAATGATGTCTGATTATAAGCTTATTCTGGCAGGCCTTTTGTTCAATGTTTATTGGCTTATTGCGGTGTTAGGGCAGCAAGCCTATGTGTGGTTGCTTGTTCTCTCCTTTCTTGCTTGTTGGTGGTTCTTTCCCAAGGTCGGACGGTACGCCTTTCTAATTGCGGGGGCGGGTGTGTTGATGGACGGGATCCTCAGTGCGTCCAACGTTCTGGCTTTTCCGAGTGCATTGCTGCCTTTTTGGCTGGTGATGCTGTGGTTAGGTTTTGGTTGTTTCGTGTGGTTTATGAGGGATCTGGTCAAGCAATATCCGATACATCTGATCAGCTTGATCGGGGGAGTCGGTGGTGCTTTGAGTTATTTTGCCGGATACCGTTTGCAAGCGGTTGAATGGCCGCTGGGGGCTGGTTTAACACTGGTTATTCTCTTTGCTAGTTGGTTGTTTTTCTCACTATTACTTGCGCGGATGTTAAAGCGCAGTGCGTCTTGTTCGGCTTAAACAGTTTCCATTAGCTTATTTTGCAATTGCCCTGTACCAGGGGGAAATATGAAACAATTATTAACCATATCGAGTTATCAAATATTGTTAGCTGCAATACTGTGCTTGTTCACTGTCCACGCCGGGGCCTCGACACCCTGGCAGGTGTGGCCATCTGTCGGAGAGGCTAGGTTAACCTGGGGACCGTGGGTTATTTATGATTCGCAACTGCGCTCACCAGATGGCGTATATCAGGGCGAGGGGGACAATCTTGCTTTGGTTATTCGATACCACCGTAATATCGACAGTGAAGATCTCATTGAAGCAACCAAGGATCAGTGGCGGCACCTAGGGGTAAGTGCGACCAAGCGTGAGCGTTGGAGTCAACGTTTAGAGCAAATCTGGCCGGATGTTAAAAAAGGCGATCGATTGATTTTTGTCTTTAACGACAAACAGGGGGCTTTTTTTCAAGACAATTATCAAATTGGAGTGTTGCAAGATATAGAGATGTCTCAAACTTTTTTGCAGATATGGCTATCGCCAAACACGGCATACCCAGATATTCGCAATCAGTTAATAGGTAAACGCTAATGTCACTAGTTATTGAGTTTAAAAGAAGAGCTTGGCAATACGGGTGGCTTTTCATGTGTTTGTTAGGCTTGTTGGGTTGTAGCGCGGCAATTAAAGATTATCAAAACACCAGACCGGTATTTAACCTGTTCAGATACTTTGACGGCAATGTTGCCGCATGGGGAATGCTGCAAGATCGGAGCTGCAAACAAACCAGGCGCTTTACCGTTGATATCAAAGGCACCGTAGACGATAACACTCTTACTCTAGAGGAGGACTTTGTCTTTGATAATGGTGAAAAACAGCGCCGCGTCTGGGTGATCACCCAGCAACCTGATGGTACTTACACCGGCCGCGCTGATGATGTTGTCGGTAAAGCCAAAGGTATCGCCCTGGGTAATACCCTACATTGGCAATATGTATTGCGAATACCGGTGGATGGAACCTCCTACGACATTACTTTTAACGACTGGATGCATTTGCAAGACGAAAAGCACCTGTTTAATACCGCAAAGATGACCAAGTGGGGCTTTACTGTCGGTAAAGTGACGTTATTTTTCGAAAAGCAGCAGTGAGCCCGTTAGCTCTGCCCCCTCGACATAGCGACGATACGTTTAAGGATCCAGCGCAATAATATTGGGATATTGTCGATGTTCTCTTGTTCAATGAAGTTAATCATTGCCAGGGCGACGTCGGGTTTGGCATGGCGCTTCAATGCGCGCTGAATGATTTTCTTGGGCGTCACTGGAGATTCGATGGGGACATTGGCCAGGTCACGAAAGAGCGGCTCGAAACCGTTGAAAAAAAGAAAGTGCTCGATATCTCTTTTAGGCAAGATGGTTAACCGATGGCGCTCAGCCTCGTTGCCGAGAATGTTCCTGACCGTATCCGCGTATTTTTTGCCGGCCATATCACCGTCGGCGATCATATGCCATTCTATGCCAAAATGGCGTGCCACTTTGATCAGTGGTTTCAACCCGCTTTGGGCGAATTCAATAATCTGTACCCCTTCTGCGGCAAGGTTGTAGCCGCAAATTCGCGCGAGTTCATTAAAGAGCCAGACTTCCGTTTCGCCTTCGACCAATAGCCAGGCTCTGGCAAAGAGCGCACTGGGGCGGTGCACCCTGAGATGGAAAGTTACCCGTCGCTCTTCGTCTCGACTCAGTTTGTGGTTGAGGATCGAGTAGACTTGGGTTTTGCTAGGTTGCCTGATCAGCTTTTGGACGCATTCTAGCGGTACGACAGAGCAGAGATCCGGACTATTCGTGGTCAGAATTTTTTGCATCGGCATTTTGCTGATAAATGTCCAAGCCTGATGCAGGATCGTCGGGTGTAAACGGCCTTCGGGATCTTCTAAGATCATGATTGGTCGAGAAATCCGTTTCAGTTCGACAGGGCCTCTGGCTCTTATGAATGCATTGAGTAGCCCCATTAGCACTAGCCGGCTTTGTTTGGTTGTTTCCGGTTCTGTTAATTGCTCCAGCGGGTTAATAGCGTATTGCGCACGCTCAGGGAAATGGGCTCGATCAAAATGCTGGTTGCGATAATGAGGGGTAAAAGCAAAGTAGTGATCGACCAACGCCCGTAACGCATTAACGCTACTTTTTATCTCGGCTTGGCTCACATGGCCTGGCTTGGTCATTAGACGCCGGCAAGTGTTGTCTAATCGCCGCTGGATTCTAACATTTTCATCATTACGTCGTTCGGCGCCATTGCCGTTACTATGACCGTTGCCATTGCTCCCGTTTTTATTTGTCTCAATGCTTGGCCGGTATTCACGCAGCCGTCTAGCATCTCGTATTCTGACAATCGGGTGTAATACCATCAGCTGCTTGGCGAGCTTATTACTGTCGTCGCAGGGGATGGGATCACCATGCTTGTTGAGAAAACGTCGGTGGGTAGTAATTTTATCATCGTCAACGCTGCTGGTGATCTGGTAGTACAAGGCTTTACATTGGTCTTGGCTTTTGACCCAGACGGATGAAAATGCTTTGTAACGCCGGGCTTTATGTTCTCCGGGGTAGTCTTCGTGCCAGTGGAGAACAATGTTGAGATGATTCATTTTTGCGTGCCCGGCGCTGTAGTCGACATGAAAGTCATCAAAATGGAAAGTATGGAATTTAGCGTCAGGGGATAGGGCGATATCAAGCGCATCGAGCAATGAGGACTTACCCCAGGCATTTTCACCAATAAGGACAGTAAGCTCGTCGAAGGATAGGGACAACCGTTTGATGCCCCTGAAACCGGATATCTCGATGCGTTTTAGCTGCATAGCCACCTCAACATAATGAAACGGGAATGATGTGAAGTAATAATGCTTAGCGTATGTGGCGCTAAAGCGCTTATTGGACCCATACTTTAAGCCTATCTTATAAGTGGCTGATCTGGGGATGTATTTGTCACATTATTGAAAATTTAACTCTCTGAAAGCGCAAGGGAAACTTCTTGTTGTCTGGTTGCCTAGTTGCTATAGTCAGCGTCTAATAACATATACTAACTTATTGATTATCTTGGAGATGTCAGATGGCGAAAATTATCCACTCAATGGTGCGCGTTGGTGATTTGGATAAATCATTGAAATTCTACAAAGAAGCACTGGATCTGGATGTTGCAGAGCAGTTGGATTTCGAAGGCTTTAGCTTGGTGTACCTTCGTAACGAAGAGAATGATATGGAGTTGGAGCTGACCTGGAATGAAGGTACAGAGAGTTACACTCATGGCAGTGGTTACGGCCATATTGCTGTTGCAGTTGATGAACTTGAAGCAGAGCATCAAAAATTGAGCGAACTTGGCTATGAGCCTGCAGATATCAAAGAGTTTTTCCGAGAAGGCCAGCTGTTAGCGAAGTTTTTCTTTGTGCAAGATCCAGATGGCTACAAGATTGAGTTCCTGCAGCGACACGGTCGTTACCAGTAACTGAACCCGTTACTTCTTTCTTGGGGTAACCTGATTAAAACCACGCGCGTTGCCGCGTGGTTTTAAACTTTGTCCTTGTTGAGCATACGGTGGTAGGCTTTGCGCATCGCTAAGCCGGTTGTTATACCGATGATCATAAATAGAACCGCGACGCCCCCTGCCGGTGAAAACGTCGGTAGGGTAATAAGAAGCTGAGAATCATTTCCGCCGAGTGCCAGAGAAGCGCCGACTCCCATAACGGTTCCGGCAAAAAAATGGGAAAGTAGTTGCTTCAAGCGGAATTCAAAATCCCGAAGTGATAGCCGGCTTCTTGCTCCTATAGCCATTCCTGTGACCAAGCCAGCAATAACAGCGTACCTTTCAAGCGCGGGCCAGTTGTCTGTGTCCTGGTGGTAAACACTGTAAGAGATGTCCTTGAGCAACTGGCTAGGGGACCACCGAGGTTCAATTAAGGTCAAGATACTTGCAGTGATCCCGAAAAACATCACCCCGAAAAGTAATTTACGCCGTTCCGGTGTCGTTTTGATTATCGAAAAAAACAAAACTAATAGTAGTGGGATCAGTACTGGCAGGATGGGAGAGTATATTGGTTCAATTGGCCGGTAGCTGACCGCTGGTGTGAGTACGGGTAACAGCAACCAGCCGATGATCCAGCCAACAACGGTTGCCAGCATATAATAATGTCCGCTGGCTAGTTTAGAAATGGTCGAAATCGAGCAGCCTTTATTCAAGGCGGCACCAAGACCAAACAGTATACCTCCAACCAGAAAATGAATGGTGCCATCGAAGCGATTGGCCAAGAACGGGATCCATTCCTTTCCAGTAAAGGGGACGATGAGCCAATACCAGAAGCCGCAGCATAATATGGCTAGTAAGAAGGCTGGACGGCGGGCTATAAGTTCATGCACCGCGCGAACCAGGCAGAGCCCTGTCCGCTGGGCAAGATAGCCTAATACCATGGCAAGAAAGATAGCAAAGATTACTTGCATCATTAGTATCTGTCGTCATTGATTTGTCATGGGTTTAAATATAATAGGTATTTGTAAGTGTGATTTAATTCGCGGTAAGGAGTGTGAAATAAAAATAAATTCTCATAAAAATCTGAGTTTGAACTGCTTTTGATATAAGATAACCTTTCGCAAAATGTGGAGGCCTACAACGTTTTATGAAACAAATTCATCGCTCGGCAAAGATAACATTTGCCCACATCAATGATACTCACTCGCACTTTGAGCCATCGACAATCGCTTTGCAGATCCCTTCGCCTTCTTCTGGGTCAACAATGTCGGTGTTCGCAAGTTGTGGTGGTTTTGCTCGGGTATCGACAGCGGTGAGAGAAGCCAAAAAGCAGGCGATGATGCATGGACGTGAATTTATGTTTGTTCACGCCGGTGATTGCTTTCAAGGAACGTTATTCTTTTCCTTGTACAAAGGAACAGCCAATGCGACCTTGCTCAATGCTATTGGCATAGATGCGATGGCGTTAGGCAACCATGAGCTTGATATGGGCAATCAGGTTGTTGCTGACTTTATGGATCTAGCCAATTTTCCGTTGCTTGCTGGAAACTGGGACTTATCTAACGAAAACAAGGATAAAGCCAATCCCTTGTCCCTTAAGCCAAACGTAATGGCCTATGACAGTGAACACGAGCACGCAAAATATCTTGTCAAGGATGTCGACGGCGAGCCCGTTGCTGTTTTTGGCTTAGCAATTGAAAACATGGCAGGTATTGCCAACCCGGATCCTGACACCCATTTTCTCAATGTGACTGCTGTCGCTCAAAATACCGTTGCTGCGATAAAGCGTGCGGGTATCAATAAAATCGTGGTTCTAAGCCACCTAGGTTACGAACGGGACTTAGAGCTAGCCAGCCAGGTCGATGGTGTTGGTGCGATTATTGGCGGCCACACGCATACAATGCAGGGTGATTTTAGCAATATCGGCTTTAGCGTTGGTGATGAATATGCGGTGCAGATCAACGGAACCTATGTGGTTCAGGCGGGATGCAATGCTCTGGCTCTGGGGCAGCTCGAACTTGACTTCAATGCCGATGGTACAGTGGCGAGAGCCGCGGGTAGAAATCAACTGCTGCTGGGCAGGCAGTTTACTGTTGATGCTAGCCGAAGCGAGCATCTTGATGATTCCACCCATCAGGTGGTGAAAGACTACCTCAGTGCGCAAGGGAACGTGTGCTTCTGTGTAAAAGACCCACAGATAGAAAATGTGCTTAACCAAGACTATCGGCCTGCAGTTAGAGAGCTTCAAACCCAGCAGGTAGCGGTGTTGACTGAATCCCTGCGCCACATCCGAGTTCCGGACCATAAAGGGCCCAGCCAGATAGCGCCACTCGTTGTTGATAGCTTTGTTTGGTCTTCGCGGCAGCGCGGCCATGCGGTTGATTTTGGTATTCACAATGCTGGCGGCGTAAGGGCGTCATTGCATGCCGGACCAATCACTGCGGCAGATATTTCCGGCCGTTTGCTCCCTTTCGCGATAGGGCTTATGGTCTATGAAGTCAGCGGTAAGCAATTGCGGGCTGCACTGGAAGGTGCTATCAACAATGCCATTGATAATGGTGTTGAAGGGACGGGAAGTGGGAGCTTTCCTTATACCTCTCGGTTGAAATACACCTATCGTTGCTGTGCAGCTGAAGGGCAGCGAATTGAGGTGCTGAAACTTTATCGGAATGGCGTATGGGAAGATATTCAGGATCATGCCAATTATCTTTCAGTGTCATCGGGCTATACCGCAACGGGAAAAGAGGGATACGGCGCTTTGGTGAACAGTAATATCGACCCGATACCGTTGAATATCACGATGGCTGATGCCTTTGAGGAATATGCTAGAGATAGGGGCTCGTTCGGTGCTTTTGAGCAGACCATGATCGATTTTATACCGTGCGGCTGTGAACAAGAGCATGTCGCTTAAGCGGTACTGCCTCACAGATAGTTGCTAAATGTAATCTCCGGTAAGTGCTGCTTACCGGTTTTTTTTGATTAAAGTAAATACCTTTCCGGTCGTTATATCTGAACAGATGCTGTTTATTGTTAATTATGTGAATTAAATGAAGCGAATATTGTCCTATTCACAGGATGCGTTTCATATCACAGTATTTTCACGATCTGGGGTCAAGGATGAATAAAGACTGGAACGATATAGCGGTTGTTATGGGGTGGGTATCCGCTTGGGCTGTTTTGATGCATTTTATGCCGACGGCATGAACGGAAGGTTAAACGTTGCCGAGCTCTGATGATACACGGCAACGGTATTAATATCGGGATTAGGCTGTTAGCGTCTCAATAGATTCAGCGTTTGCCACTTCTTTGGCCAAGCGATAGGCAGCCAGATCTTCGATGGTAAGTACTGGCATATTATGCAGTTTGCCAAATTCGATCACTTCAGGCAGGCGGGCCATTGTGCCATCCGGATTAGTCAGTTCGCATAGAACGCCATATGGCTTCATACCGGATAGGCGCATCAGGTCAACCGTCGCTTCTGTATGGCCACGGCGAGCTAGGACACCCTCAGGGTTCGCTTTGAGCGGGAATACATGGCCAGGACGGCTGAGATCTGCTGGTACGGCGTTATCAGCAATTGCCGCCTTGATGGTGGTGACACGATCAGCAGCAGAGACCCCAGTGGTTACCCCTTTGGCCGCTTCGATTGTTACGGTAAAGCCGGTTTGGTTTGCACTGGTGTTATTCTCCACCATCATCGGCAAATCAAGTTGCTTGACGCGCTCATCGGTCAGGCACAGGCAAACAATCCCAGAACATTCGCGGATCATTAGAGCCATCTGCTCACTGGTTAAGGTTTCGGCTGCAAAGATAATATCGCCTTCGTTTTCGCGGTCTTCATCATCAACAACCAAAACACCACGACCTTGGCGGATAGCTTCAAGACCGGCTTCTACGCGCTCAAACGCAGAACCATACGGGGCTAGTAGAGACTGATTCATGGTAAGAAACTCCTAAAATAAACATTTACCAGAATCAGGGCATGGAAAGTCAGCAAGCACAGTCAAACAAGCAACTGGCAAGAAGCAATATACAGCATCACCGCTTGGGTGATCGCACTGTATAGAAAATGCTTGTCCGTTTGATAGACAAGTACTGTACTGAGATCCTCTTTCATCCGGACTATAACCGTCGGCTCTGGAGTGGTAAGGCATTGCCTGACTGAACCAGATCTGCTGACCTTATCAATTGAAAATCAATAAATAAGCGCTCGCGGGCTTTCCTGTTGAAGGACTACCGCCGGTGGGGAATTTCACCCCGCCCTGAGAATTCCTTTGCACTATAAGGAAAAGGAAATTGGTGTGCAAGACGATAGCCGGTATTTATTTGATAATTATGATATCAAGCACTTAATTTATCCCCAGATGTTATTTTGAGTGACCAGTTTGGGGTGAATAATAACGAGTTGTGATGTAGTTGTTTACCCACCTAACCAACAACGGCAGTGCGTAAGTTGGGAGCTGTAGAGCACCAAGCAGTAACAGAAAATCAGGCCCCAAATAAGCGCCAGCAACTGTAAATGTGAGTAACACATTGCGGTTGGAAGATGTTATAGCAGCAAGGAGAGCGATATCTTTGCCCTGGCGTAGATAAAATAAAATACTGGCGACAAAAAACAGCAAGCACAAACCGAAAGAGATGAAGATATAGTGCAATGCTAGCGAAGGAGCGGTATCAAAAATACCTCTCAATGGTCCAACAAGCCCAAACGGAAAAGCAAAAACCAATATGATGGTGACTTGTGAGAGTTTACTGTGAATGCGGGTTAGGGTCGGTCTGGGCACGTAATGGTAAACCAATGCTGAAAATGCCATTGGACAGGCGATAAATATGGCCAAACGCATCAGATAGCTAGCAATATCCAGTGAAAATTCATCATTTTGAAATAGGAGTAAATTGATATAGAGAACTATAGGCATTAACAGCGTGGTAGCGATAGTCATTGCCATTGCTGTTAGAGCATTGAGCCCCACGGAGCGTGCAATAGCCGGGGTTGCGAATAAGGAGCCTGTCGCTGACACTGCAGCAATTGAAATGAGCAGAGAATTAGACGCTCCGAAAAAATACCCGAGGCTGCATGCAAAAACGGTCATGACTACACTGTGAAGCAAGGCGTAACCCCAAGACTTTTTCAGCTTGAGTTCTGCTAGCAGGGCCTTTTGTTCGATGCCAAGCAGTGTAAACAGCATCAGGAAGAACAATACATAAGGTAAAAAAGGGAAAACTATCAATGAAGCTTGTGGCCAAGCCAAGCCTGCCAAGGTTGCTATTATCAGTAAAACTGACGAGTGTTTGGAGATAAAGTGCAGCATCACAACATTCCACAAAATTTAATTGTTGATTTATTGTTACGGTAATGGCTTTTGCAGTGCAAGGGAATACCTAAATAAGCAAAAAATATTCAATTATCGTGTGTTTATTCATAAAGAATACATGACTTTTCATCTGCTGGTTTGGTGGTTTAACGAGGTTTTAACTTATTAGAAAAACTAATCCTTTTGTGGAAATATTGTCATTTTTGGTTGCAATCTGATCAGCTTAAAATAACCACAGTTGATAAAAATACAAACGAGAGGCAATCATGGCACAGGCAATGAACTTTGACACCATCGCAACCCCTACCGCAATGGACAAAAAAGCCTATGCGGTTAATATCAAAGGATTGATTGCACACGCATTTGATATCGTTTTTGGTCGCAAAGATTCACCAAAACAATACAATGTTCAAGATTTACCGGTCCATATCCAGAAAGATATTGGCATGTACCGCTAGACAAATGCAAAAGATGAATACTAAAGCGCTGGTTTACCGGCGCTTTTTTGTTTGTGCTTCAGCGTGTACAGCAAAGTGGAATTTTCTTCGCCAAAGCTTTGGCTATGGTCGGTGATAGGGCGACATCTGAGATAAATCAATCTTATCCGAATGCTGTGCAAAACTTTATCTTACGAAACGGTCAGATTAGCAGATAGTTAGAGGGAAATTCGTTAAAGCGACTAATCTTCAAGAATTTAATCTTGCTTTCATTTTTTTTTATTAGATTATGGCATGATGTCACTGTATAAAAGCGCTTTTTGGAGATAATTGACGTGGGTTTCTTCTCAAAATTATTTGGTTTTAGTAAACAGGAAGCCAAGGCTGAATCTGTGGAGCCGATTGAATATGAAGGTTATTTGATCTACCCAGAACCGAAGGCTGAAGGCGGACAGTTCCGTATAGCTGGGCGAATTTGCAAACAGTTTGATGGTGAAGTAAAAACACACATGTTTGTCCGATCTGATTTGTTATCCTCCAAAGCTGATGCCGAATCTTTCATGATCAACAAGGCGAAGATGTTTATCGATCAAACTGGCGATAAAATATTCAGCTAACCTTTGTTGCCTGCTAGTCTTCTCTACCGCTAGCAGGCAATTTAATTTGGTAGGGAGAGCTGCAACGAATGTATGTAGTGCAACACTCATCAGGGAATGATGATTGTCTTATCCTTTTCAGGACCAACCTCATCTCCTTGGTGTTTTAAACGACAATAACACCTTTCAGATATCTGAAAATGGACACTTCTAGCGTAAAGCTGAGAAAAGTTAGTGATTTATGCATTGTTGAGTGCATACATTATTAATTTTATTTGTGGTTTGACCTCTGTCCAGGTGTTCGGAACGTTATTTTCTTACTGTTAGAAGGTAACATTTGTTAATCATAACAACGCTTATGTAATTTAATTTTGTATTTCAGCTACAAAGTGCTTGATATTGTGTGCGTGGTTGGATAAAAAATTGTTACTTATTTGCCGTAATTTAGGGATTGATAATGCAAATTGGTGTGCCTAAGGAAATATTCGCGAATGAAACGCGGGTAGCTGCTACGCCCAAAACGGTTGAGCAGTTTATAAAAATGGGGTTCAGTGTTGCTGTCGAGCAGAATGCCGGTATTCATGCAAGTTTCGATGATGCTGCGTATGAGGCTGCAGGCGCCACTGTGGTTGGATTAGAAGATGTATGGGCTTCGGATATTATTCTGAAGGTCAACGCGCCACAAGTTAATGACCAAACGGGTGTTGACGAGTTTGACTTGATCAAAGATGGGGCGAGCTTAGTCAGCTTTATTTGGCCCGCTCAAAATGAAGCGTTACTAGAAAAGCTTTCTGGTAAAAACATCAATGTGATGGCGATGGACTCTGTTCCCCGTATTTCACGAGCACAGGCACTCGATGCATTGAGCTCAATGGCTAACATTGCGGGCTATCGTGCAGTCGTTGAAGCGGCTCATGAGTTTGGCCGCTTTTTCACCGGCCAGATTACTGCTGCGGGTAAAGTACCGCCGGCCAAAGTGTTGGTAGCCGGTGCCGGTGTTGCTGGTCTTGCGGCCATTGGTGCTGCAGGTAGCTTGGGGGCTATTGTCAGAGCCTTTGATGTTCGCCCTGAAGTTAAAGAGCAGGTCGAATCCATGGGGGCCGAATTCCTTGAAGTTGATTTTAAGGAAGACACTTCAACCGGTGATGGCTACGCCAAGGAAATGTCTGATGATTTCAACAAGGCGGCAGAGAGGCTGTATGCCGCGCAGGCCAAAGATGTTGATATCATAATCACGACGGCATTGATCCCTGGCCGCCCGGCACCGAAATTGATCACTAAAGAAATGGTTGATTCAATGAAGCCGGGGAGTGTGATTGTTGACTTGGCCGCAGCCAACGGTGGTAACTGTGAGTATGCCGAGGCAGGCAAAGTGATCACGACTGACAATGGGGTCAAGGTGATCGGTTATACCGATATGGTCGGGCGTTTGCCAACTCAGTCATCTCAGCTGTACGGCACGAACTTGGTTAACCTTTTCAAGCTGCTGTGCAAAGAAAAAGACGGCACCATCGATATTGATTTTGATGATGAAGTGCTCCGCGGTCTAACGGTGATCAAGGAAGGTGAAGTTACCTGGCCGGCACCACCGATCAAGGTTTCTGCTGCTCCGGCTCCTGAAGCCCAACCTGTTGCAGAGCCAGTCAAGAAAGAAGAGAAGCCGACCTCACCGGCCAAGAAGTACGGTTTGATGGCGGCGGGTATCGCTGCATTTGGCTGGATTGCAAATTATGCACCAGCGGAATTCCTTTCTCACTTTACTGTTTTTGTATTGGCCTGTGTGGTGGGCTACTACGTGGTTTGGAATGTAACGCATGCACTACACACCCCGCTAATGTCAGTAACAAATGCGATTTCCGGCATCATTATCGTTGGTGCGTTGCTGCAGATAGGCCAAGGTAGTGGTTTAGTGACTTTCCTTGCCTTTATTGCGGTACTGATAGCCAGTATCAACATATTTGGTGGTTTCACCGTAACCAAGCGCATGCTTGAAATGTTCCGTAAAGATAAATAAGGAGTAACAAATGTCTGCAGGAATCGTACAAGCAGCTTACATTGTTGCTGCTGTATTATTTATTATGTCGTTGGCGGGCCTTTCAAAGCAAGAGACGGCACGTTCGGGTAACTACTATGGTATTGCCGGCATGGCAATCGCCTTGATCGCGACCATTTTTGGCCCTGAATCACAGGGTACTGTTTGGGTTATCATCGCGATGATCATTGGTGGTGCGATTGGTATCTACTATGCACGGCGAGTAGAAATGACCGAAATGCCAGAACTGGTTGCTATTCTCCATAGCTTCGTGGGGATGGCGGCAGTGCTGGTTGGCTTCAATACCTATTTCGATCACGGTGAACTAACAGGAGTTATGCTCAATATCCACCTGGTGGAAATTTTCCTAGGGGTATTCATTGGTGCGGTCACCTTTACAGGATCGGTGGTGGCATTTGGTAAGCTTCGTGGCTCGATCTCATCGAAACCGCTTATGCTGCCTCATCGCCATAAGCTCAATTTGGCAGCTGTTGTAGTTTCTTTGTTGTTGATGATTGCCTTTGTCAAGGCAGAAGGCTCGACAGCTGCGCTGGTTGTTGTGACCTTGATTGCATTTGCTTTCGGTTACCATTTGGTTGCATCCATCGGTGGTGCGGATATGCCTGTCGTGGTTTCGATGCTGAACTCATACTCGGGCTGGGCCGCGGCGGCAGCAGGCTTCATGTTAGCTAACGACCTCCTGATTGTAACCGGCGCATTGGTAGGCTCTTCAGGTGCTATCCTGTCCTACATTATGTGTAAGGCGATGAACCGCTCTTTCATCAGTGTTATTGCGGGTGGTTTTGGTACCGACGGTTCGGCCGCGGCAGCGGATGAAGATCATGGCGAACATCATGAAGCATCAGCAGAAGAAGTTGCTGAAATGCTAAAAGATGCACGCTCCGTTATCATTACTCCTGGATACGGTATGGCAGTTGCACAGGCGCAATATCCAGTACATGAAATTACTGAAAAGCTACGTAACAAAGGTGTTGATGTACGCTTCGGTATCCACCCGGTTGCGGGACGACTACCTGGCCATATGAACGTATTGCTGGCGGAGGCAAAAGTTCCGTATGATATCGTTTTGGAAATGGACGAAATTAACGAAGATTTTGCTGAAACAGACGTGGTGTTGGTGATCGGTGCAAATGACACGGTTAACCCTGCTGCGCTAGAAGATCCAAACAGTCCAATTGCGGGGATGCCTGTGCTGGAAGTGTGGAACTCCAAGCATGTTATTGTCTTCAAGCGTTCGATGAATACGGGTTATGCCGGCGTGCAGAACCCGTTATTCTTCAAAGAAAACTCACAGATGCTATTTGGTGATGCGAAAGAGTCTTGTAATAAGATCCTAGAGCATATCTAAGTAGGGCTTGTCTGCTCACAATGAGACAGCTGTTGAAAGGGAGCCTTTGGCTCCCTTTTTTATGGCCTGCGTTTACCCAAAGGTGGGTAAGTGTTGAATGGCAAAATTCCTAGTAGCGATAATGAGTTGTTAGTAAAAGCAAAATAACGATAGAATTAAGTTTTTGTATACAATAGCCGTTCTTTTTTGAGGTAACTTACGCGGTTTGAATGCACATTTATCCATCAGGCTAATGACAAAGCCCTGACATATCCGAAAAGCGGGGTGATAGACTTCACTTATGAAAAAATACGTCTTACTGTTCTCACTGCTGTTTGTCGGCACCGATACTGCGTTGGCAGAAAACTTACCCGAGCGCCTCAATGCGGTCCGGGCTGAGCTATTAGAAAGTGATTCAGTAGCGACTTATGATTTCAGACAGCTACAAGGGCAGTTTCCAACGCAACTATTGTTACCGTCAGCGCTGCTACCTCAATCGGCGACATACCCACTGAAATCATTGCAGCGGTTATATAATAACTCGCTGACTTGTAAGGGCCCATGGCCGGTAACGCCTTTGCTAACTCAGCCGCTGGTATTTACCCGGGCAATTTGTAATAACACCGTTTTACCGATCGGCTGGTTCTCTAGAGCGGGCTATATTCATCCTGGCGGGGGAAGTTATGCATCAAGGTATTTGGAAAAGCACCCGGATCTTGGGGAAAAGCTTGGTGATTTTCTTCATATCCAAGAACGGGATTTAGCACCGACTAATACTGCGCTCGGGCGGCTGCAACGGATGAGTCGTGATGAGATTCACGTCTATGTTGCTGGTGCAGAAGCCTTTATATCGAATGGCGAGCTGTGGATTCGCAATGGGAATGAGTACCATGTGTATGATCAGCCCAGGTGGTCGCCAATCCTCAACAAGTTTGATGTGAATTTTACCCGCTTGAATACAACCAGCTTTTGTATACTGAAAAGCGGTAATATCTGTTGGGAAGAAGAAGATAAGTCACACTTAACTTTCTACCTATTGGTAGGCCTGTTGGTGGTAAACATCAGCCTGTTGTTTGGCTGGGGTTTCTATCGCTGGCGAATTCGCCGACGAGCCATGCAAGAGCGGATGTTGGTCCTTCAGATACTGACTCACGAGCTGCGCACTCCCATAGCGAGTTTGGCGATGACAGTCGAGGGTTTTCGTCGACACTTTGATGCGTTGCCGGAAACCTTATATGATGAGTTTAGGCGACTGACAGAAGATTCTCGGCGCTTGAGACAACTTGCGGAAGCAAGTAAAGATTATTTACAAGCGAATCAACAAGAACTAAGTGTGCAACATGTTGATTCGTTTAATGAGTGGGTAGAGTACCTGAGCGAGCCGTATGAAGTAACACTGGATCTCACTGAGGATCGCCCTGTAGATGTGAACATATATTGGTTGGGTACCTGTATTGACAATTTGTTGTCAAATGCCCACAAGTATGGCGTAAAGCCAGTAAAATTAACGTCATCGTATTCAAACGGAAAACTCATTGTAAGCGTTTCAGATAACGGTCAGCTTGGTGCAAAAGACTGGGCAAGATTAAGAAAGCCATTCGTAAGCGAACGCGGACTCGGGCTTGGGCTTACAATCGTTGAATCGATGATCCGAAGAATGGGAGGGCGAATGAAATTAGTTGGCCCTCCGACAACTTTTATATTGGAGATACCGTGTGAATCAAACTCTGCTTCTGGTTGAAGATGACCGCAACCTTGCCGATGGTTTACTCGAGAGCTTAAAAGGGGCAGGTTACCACTGCCTATATGCTGATTGTGCGTCTAATGTTGCTGAGCTGTGGGCTCAGGCTGATCTCGTTGTACTTGACCGTCAGTTGCCTGAAGGTGACTCTCTAAGTTACCTGAGTGATTGGTTGAAGATTAAACACGTTCCTGTGATTTTGCTCACTGCGATGGTGTCGGTTACCGACAAAGTCATTGGCCTTGATTCTGGTGCCAAGGATTACCTAACAAAGCCATTTGCAGAAGAAGAACTTCTTGCTCGAATTCGCCTTCACCTTCGCTCCGGCGCACCCGAGGCAGCCCCGAGCAATACGGTAGCGGTTGGCAACATTACCATCGACCTTGATAGTCGTGAAGTGAATCAAGGGGGTGACAGTGTCACATTGACCCGTACCGAATTTGAACTGCTGGTATTTTTGGCAAAAAATGCTGGGCGAGTGTTTACTCGGGATGAACTTCTTGATCAGGTTTGGGGCTATAACCATTATCCCACAACCCGAACTGTAGATACGCATATCCTTCAATTGAGACAAAAACTACCGGGTATTGAAATTGAAACCTTGCGTGGGGTTGGTTATCGAATGAAGTCTGCATAGCTTATTATGTCCAATTTATCGATTGCCTGTTCACTGTTGGTTTTGCATTCGGCGCTGTGGGCGCCGAATGTTCTTGCCAGCTGGTTTGTTTCTCAAGATGTTTTCTCGATGGGCCATCAAAAGCTACTTGAGGGCAAAACCAGCGAGAGTTTTGATGCTATGGTACAAGCTTGGCAGCAATCTCCCAGCGTAGATCAACAAAATAACCTCAATGATTTGCTCCAGCTTGCAATCACCGAAGATTGTGGGCGCAGTCTTGATGGTACTGCATTGCCACCATGGTTAACGACCCTGGGTATCCAGCGTGAGATGGTGCAAAACCAAAATCAGGTTTTGCCTCGCTTGGTCATTACCGGAACGTCTGAGCAGCGAATCACTAATATCGACTTTATTCGCTGGCCTGAAGAGCCTGTGCTGTCTGCGACGCCAAAAACCAATAATGGCGGTTATTTTTCTATAGAAACTAGACGATTGGAAAAAGCCAGCAGTGAAGGACTATATCAGATGATCATCAGTGCGGATGGTGAGCAAAGCTATAAGACTTGGGTGCTTCTTACTCGGCCTCACAGCAAGCAGCGCATAGGTTGGGTAGACAGCCGAAATTGGCGGATTGAAAGGAACGGTCTTCCTGACAAAGTCTGCCCATCCCCTGTTTTGTCAATGAATATATACGATCTCAATGACACATCATGGACACCACTATGGACAGAGAATGTCGATGGTAAGCTCCCCACGACTTTGCCTGATATCGATCTTCCTGATGGCCGTTATTGGTTGAGTGTCGGTATTATTCACAGCCGATGGCAGGGGGAAATTGCTATCCGTGATATCCAGAGTATTACTCGACCGGTCGAACATTCAGACATGTAAACTCAGCTGAACAGTCAATAGCTGGTCGGTGTGGTTGTTATAAGATTATGATTTTAAAGTTTTTTTACATTTCTGCAGATTAACTCTTAAAGGTGTATTTTCATTGCAACTTTAAAGGTGTATTATTTATGCGTGTTTAAAGTGGGTGATGAAACCATGATGCAAATTCTTGATAGCGAAAAAGAGCAAAAGATCCTGCCTCTCTTTCGCTTAGCCTTCCGACCGTTTTTCCTTGCAGCCAGTATGTTGTCTGCCGTCTCCATGTTGCTGTGGGGAGGATTCTGGGCAGGTAATACTGCACTGTCAGGTTATATGTATAGCAATCCAATTTGGTGGCATAGCCATGAAATGCTATTTGGCTTTACGGGTGCAATTATCATTGGCTTCTTGTTAACCGCAGTACAAAACTGGACCGGAAATCCTGGGGTTAGGGGCTGGAAGCTCGCGGTAATTTTTGCTTTTTGGCTGATTGCAAGGCTGGGTATGTTTACCAGTACGCCACATGTTCTCTGGATGGTGATTGATCTTATGTGGATGCCATTGGCTGCTGGTTTTCTTGCTCAGCCGATTATCATGCGTCGCCAGTGGAACAACTTGTTTTTTGCTCCCTTGATTGTACTAATGACAGTACTGAACGCTTTATTTCACCTCATTGCGTTAGGGGGGAGTGATATTCCACTGCGCGCTGTGTCTTTTGCAACGGTTATGGTCATCAGTGTTATCGTGCTTGTCGTTGGCGGAAGGGTGATCCCTTTCTTTACCTGGCGCGGGACACACACTGAGCAGATTACCCGAATTAAAGGGTTGGAATATGGTGCTTTGGTGCCTAGTTGGTTGCTATTGCTCAATGTTTTACTGCCTTTGCCGGAGCAAGTATCGGCATTCACACTTCCCGCATTGCTAGCGGTAGCGAGTATCATGCATTTGATCCGCTTCGTTCGCTGGCGCACGCTATCCACAATACGTGTTCCATTACTTTGGTTATTGCACTTCGCTTACCTTGCGATGATTGTCGGTATGCTATTGCTAGCCGAACACTATTCAACTGGCCGCATGAACTATAGTATTGCGCTACATATAGTTACTGTCGGCGGTATTGGTTGTATGATCTTGGCTATGATAGCACGGGTCTCTCTTGGCCATACCGGGCGGGCGTTACAGATTAAGCCCATAATAGTCGTCGCATTTGTTGCCTTGGTGCTGGCGACACTCTCCCGTACGCTACTTATTGCCTTACAGCCAACGATGACGATTCAGGGCTATATCATTTCAGCTGGATTGTGGGCGTTGGCCTTTGCAATCTTTTCAGTGGTGTATTGCCCGATCTTAACTCAGCCCCGTATAGATGGTCGGCCGGGTTAAATAGCAGGTGACAATATCGACTCAAGTCAATAAACTATGTGCTCTATTATTTCGGGTAAGATGAATTATGTTTAACAACACGCCGACATTGACTCACGCGCAGCAACAAGAAGCTGCGGAAAAAATCCATGAGCTGATGGCACAAGGGATCAGCAGTGGTGAAGCAATTATGATGGTCGCTAATGCAATTCGTGAAGCGGAAGCGAAAAAAGCAGAGTCGGAAGACGATCAGCGTTAATTTGTCTTACCCCTGATACAAATTACATAAAACGGGCACCTATCGGTGCCCGTTTTTTCATCAAATCGTGCAATAAATCCCAGTTGTTTGTCGCTAATTGAGTAAAATCGAGCTTATAAGAGTGTTCATACCCTAATTTATGATCTGGCCTTATTGGGTTGGGGTATGGTCGTTGTCAGGTTTAGATGAAGGAGGGAAGGATGAATAACCGTTACCTCAAGGCCCGTACATTGGCACGGGCCAAGCACACAGGACAGATGTACGGTGACGTTCCATATTATATCCATCTCGATGCAGTTTCTCGTTTGGCAAGCCCGTTCGGCACTGATGCAATGATTGTGGCACAGCTGCATGATGTACTTGAAGATACTGAAACAACGATAGACGAATTGGTCGCGGATTTTGGTTTTCTAGTCGCTGACGCGGTCAGCTACATGACAGATGACAAACTAGAAAATAGACAAGCCAGAAAGGATCACATTAACCTGCGACTTGCAACGCTGGATACGGTCGAAGAGGCGGCAAGAATTGCCTTAATCGTCAAAGCCTGCGATCGTTTGGCAAATGTACGCGCGAGCTTGTACAGCAATCACCATTATTACCAGCTTTATCAGGAAGAACACCACGTATTCAAACAGTCGGTATATCGCAAAGGCTTGTGTGAAGCCATTTGGTGGGAGCTTGATAATTTATTACGTTATTCGGAAGCATCATAAAAAAGGGCTCATATTGAGCCCTTCTTGTTATATTTTACCGACAATAGCCAGACTTATCCTTCATCGTAAATGGTAGGAATTGGCTGGCGTTTGTGCTGCGTTGCGTTGTAGATCCCCACCAAGCGCTCGGCAACATGCTTGTCGATGGCTTTGCCTTCAAGGAAGTCATCAATTTGGTCGTAGCTGATATTCAGAGCATCTTCGTCAGCTTTTTGTGGAGCGAGCTCTTCGAGATCTGCGGTTGGAACTTTGAACACAAGTTGTTCTGGAGCCCCGAGCTTAGCCGAAACTTGACGCACTTGGCGTTTGCTCAGGCCGAATAGCGGAGCAAGATCGCAAGCACCATCACCGAACTTGGTGTAGAAACCGGTGATATTTTCAGCCGAGTGATCTGTTCCCAATACTAGGCCACCGACTAAGCCGGCAATCTCATACTGGGCAATCATGCGGGTACGGGCTTTTACATTGCCTTTAACGAAATCGACAGTGCCTTCACTCTCTGGCGTAAGGCCTGTGCCTTCCAGCGCCTGAAGCGTGCTGGCATGGATGCCGTCTACACCGTCTTTGATATTGACGCTAACAGAATGGCTAGGCTGGATAAATGACAGTGCAAGTTGCGCTTCGTCCTCGTCTTTTTGTTCACCATAAGGTAAACGGACGGCAATGAATTGATACGCTTTAGTTTGTTCGGTAGCATTCAAGCCTTCAATGGCAAGCTGGGCTAGACGGCCGAGTGTGGTTGAATCAACACCACCACTGATACCTAAAACCAGTGATTTGCATCCTGACTGTTTGAGTTTCTTCTGAATAAACGCAATTCGGCGCTCAATTTCAAAGTCCACATCAATTTCTGGTAATACGCGCATTTCGTCGCGGATTAACTGTTCCATAATGAATCAATCCTCAGGGGCGTGCCCAATTTGTAACCACATAGCGTTATTTAATGCAAAAAAAAGATGAAATGCACTAAACCTTTTGCAAAATATGCGATAACTCTATGTAAGGATCAATCCTCTTACGCGAAATAAGTAAAATATTCAGCAAAACGGCATAAAAAAAGGACATTCCAGTCATGACAGCATCAATTGCCATTTTCGGTAGTGCATTTAATCCACCGAGCCTTGGCCATAAGTCAGTGATCGAGCGTTTAACTCATTTTGATAAGGTTATTTTACTCCCAAGCTTCAGCCATGCATGGGGTAAGCAGATGTTAGACTTCGATTTGCGTTGTCAATTGGTGCAAGCTTTTATTGAGGATCTTGCAATGGATAACCTCGAGCTCTCGACACTTGAAAAAGAGATTGCGGTAGGGGATGAAGCCATTACCACATTTGCAGTGCTCGAGGCATTAGAACAACAGTATCCGGCGGCACACCTAACCTTCGTCATTGGTCCAGACAACTTTCTCAATTTTGCTAAGTTCTTCAAGGCTGATGAAATCATGAAGCGGTGGCAGGTACTAGCCTGTCCCGAGACGGTCAAGGTCCGAAGCACCCAAATTCGTGAGCAGATTATCAATAATCGAAAAATCTCACATTTAACGACAAATAAGGTTGCTACAATGCTGAGTGAGAATAAGTGGTATGTCAATTAGGTGTTGGCAGTGTCGTAATGTTGTAGTGAGTATGGTTAAGCAGTAATCATGTTTGTGTTGTCGTTATCTTCCGGACTGTTGTTATCAAGTTTCTATTTGAACGCAACACCCTGCCTACCTCCTTCGGACGGTCAATCATCTCAACAGCTGGTAACAGATAGTTACAGCACAGACAGGCCAGAATGTTTCCCCTTTACTTTGTCAGACGCCTATGTTGGTGAAGCGAAAGGTCCCAGCCAATTAGAATGGAAACTTGCAAGTAAACCCAAAGAAAGTTTTTGGGACAATTGGGCTCGAGAGTTCGATTCACCTTTTTTGTCTTCGACAGTATCGTCCAGTTTTTATGGCTTAGGCGTATGGATGCCTGAGAAGTTTGCTGAGGACGACTTGCTCGATGTGGATGAAATCAAAGAGCTGATCAAGAAATACGGATTACAAATGAGTTTTGGAATCGGTGGTGAAAACGGCCGGTCACCACGGTTACGTTTGGACTATCGGTGGCATGAGGATCGCGATTTGGAGGATGTGTTTATCCAAGTTGAGATCCCATTTCAGTAAAGATACCACCCCTCACTTTTTGATTTACTGTTCAAGCACTTTGGAGGCAAGTTTATTGGCCTCATAGCCATCCAAGTTCGCCTCGTAGAAAGAATACACTTTGATTTCGGGAAAGCGTTCAGCCATTAATGCTCGATCTCTTTCGGCCTGGTAGCTGTGGCGAATAAGGCCCAAACCGGTAGGGTATGGGGTATTCCAAAGTTGACTGTTAGCAACCAGGCTAGATGTCATGAATTGCCCAATGTACGTGACTTGGTGCTCGGTAATATCAAAATATATCGCCAGATCCTGGTTGGATTTGGAGCGAACAGTCTGCCTTCCATTGGTGCCTTTGAATTGAACTTGGTTGATTTCATAGCGTCCGACAGGAAGTTCAGCAACGAAAATTTGGCCTTTGTCTGTCGCCGACTCGAAATCGGTTTTAGTTTGCGTATTTGTTAGGCTAATTGTTTGGGCTCTACCTAGAGGCCGAATAGATAGGGTAGTAATGATCCCCTCACCAGTTGACGGCCACTCAGTTGTGACACCTAAGCTACCGGCAAGGTAACCTGTTTCGTGCGTGCTGGTTGCAATCTCATCAGGGACTTTGATGTAGATGCCGTTGCTACATCCCCACAGCAGAATAAATGAAGTCAGAATGATGAAGCGTTTCATTTTTGGCGTCCTTGCAAATAAAATTGCTATTGTATCTTTCGGCTATGCCATGGGTTATTAAACCTTATACACAACGAATAAGACAGATGTGTCACCCAGATTTGTTAATTTGGTACATGAATTAATAATTAGCACGAAATAAACCGCAAGAGACGGTGCTCAGTGTGGTGGTATCTAAGTAAAGAAACAAATACATATTTCGTTTAGCCTTATGTTACTCTAGCAAAAAATCACCTGTAAGTTGTAATGAGTTGTATTGTTATTCGTAAATTAAGGTCGGCATTTTGTTTGGGTGATCGCGAGGGGTTGGCGTTCAAGCTGTTTTCGTCGTTTGCGCTTAGCTTGTTTATCATATTATTGCTGCAGCATCTTGCAGAAGCCGCGATGATAAGAGGGTTATTGCATATCCCTGAAAAAATCAAAACAGAAATGGTTGAGCTGTCCTATCAGGCTGAAGTAAATATCCAAGCAGGCGACATGGATGAACTGGCCGATTGGGAACGAGGACAGAAATATTATTTATTTGTGCTTGATCACAATCAGCAGGTGATAAGTGGGCGGGATATGCATCCGCACTTCGAGTTCAAGCTGCAATTTGCCCGAGATATTGACACCATTTTTGATAACAAGGTAAACCAGCCAATCATCGCGCTTCCACTGAGGACAGGGCATACCTTGGTCATACAGTTTCCATATGAACGTCATCCAGCGCGTTACTTTACTTACTACTTCACGATAATTCAGGTTGTGATTGCGGGGTTGATTCTCGGCGCGCTGTCACTGCTGTTAGCAAGGTATTTACAAACGCCACTAAATAAGCTGAAGATAGCCAGCCATCGGCTAGCGGAAGGTGATTTCTCGGTAAGGGTGGGTCGCGAAGTGGGTGATACAGTGACCGAATTTACTGCATTGGCAAATAGTTTTGATCATATGACCCGACGTATCAACGTATTGTCAGAGAAACAAAAGTACTTGATCAGGGATGTTTCCCATGAATTGAAAACACCTCTGGCGCGACATGATTTGGCTTTACACCTACTAAGACGCAAACTCCCCCAAGAGTACCATGGCTTGTTAACGCGTCTAGAGCGCGAATCGACAGAAATGAATATGTTGGTTAGCGAGATCCTCGAATACAGCAGGCTTGAAAATGCTAGCTATCAGTTAAAGCTGCATCCTACGGACCTTTCCTGTTTGTGTGTATTACAAGTTGAAAAAATGCAGGATGCCTTAATGGAGCATCAAACGCTGTGCTACACAGCTGCAAGCGTTGAACAGCTTGCGCTGGTAGACCGCGGGTTGATCTTGCGTATTTTGAATAATTTGATTGGCAATGCCATCAAGTATGCGGGTGAGCAAGCGAATATCCGTGTATCGGTGAGTGCTACGGAAAATAATGAGTTAGAACTGTGGGTCGAAGATGACGGGCCAGGCATATCACCACAGTGCATCGAAACCATCTTTGACCCCTTTACCCGGGTACAGTCTTCGCGTGAGAAACAATCGGGTGGATACGGGCTGGGGCTTGCTATTGTCAAGGAGGCGGCCTCTATTATGAACGGTAGAGTCGGTGCGGAAAACCTCACAAATGGTTTTAGGGTTAGAGTTAAATTGCCTACAACATTCTGATTTTCATAAAAAAGAAAGCCCGGTGCGAATGCATCGGGCTGTGTGTTATTTCTTTAGTCGTTCAACATCGATTACATTTTTGAATTTACTGGCTTTGCTGAAGATATAGTCTACGTCCGGCGGAAAGTCTTTATTGCTTTTGGCATGCTTCATCATGTCGAAGACTGTGAATTCAGCCATTACAGCGTACTGGTATTCTTTGAAGTCACCTTCGGCCTGC
The DNA here is from genome assembly GCF_003025515.1 of Photobacterium gaetbulicola. Classification (NCBI taxonomy): domain Bacteria; kingdom Pseudomonadati; phylum Pseudomonadota; class Gammaproteobacteria; order Vibrionales; family Vibrionaceae; genus Photobacterium; species Photobacterium gaetbulicola. The sequence goes on from NZ_PYME01000006.1 coordinate 153,420, forward strand.
AGTGTAGGATCAAAGTACTGATCGCCTTTACGGATAATTGCATGGTCAATCACTTCATTTTCTAGGCGATAGCCGAGAACGTAACGCTCACCTTTACCGTAGATGACATTCATATAGCTGTTATAGAAACATTCACCCTCGTTAGATGTACACGATTCAAGTACATCCTCGTCCATCGCAGAGACGGTGACGATACGCATTTTGTCTGCTTTTAGGTTAAGGGCTGTCAGTTGCTGACGAACGTTATCTAGGTTTACTTCTGTCACTTCAAATGTACCGATAATTTAAAAAAACATCGCATTATACCTGTCTGCCATGAAAATGACACATTTCCTGTATGGAGAACTGAGAGCGGTAACAGCTTGACGTACGTTTACAGACCTTTACGAATGCAAAGAATGTAAATTATCTGCAAATGGTAATGCTTATCACTTATATTCCCTCCAGCACAAAAATGCATGTGGGTACGACTAAGCCGCCAAATAAATAAACCAACAATATGGCGCTGTATCTGAAATGATTTGGAGTAACGGAATATGTTTAACAAAAGTCAGTTGACTTTACTTATCGGTGCAATCCTCGCTGCGCCAACTGCCTATGCCCAAGAGCACATTGCAACAACAGATGTTGATGAACACATGGTGGTAACCGCCCGAGATTATGGTTACAAGGCTGATACCAGTACAACAGCTATGCGTATTGAAGCGAGCCAGTTGGAAACCGCGGGGCAGGTATCTGTCATTGATGAACAACTGATTGATGAGCAACGTGCAAGCTCATTGGATGAAGTACTCGAGAACGACTCCAGTGTGTCCATTGGAGATAAAACTCGTAACCGAGTCACTTACTCACTGCGTGGTTTTGAGCTGCAAAGTGGAAGCGGCTTCCTTCGTGATGGCAAACAGCATTGGTCTCATTATCGCCAGCCGATAGAACTGCTAGAGCGAGTGGAAGTTGTCAAAGGCCCTTCGGGTCTACTGTATGGTAAATCAGCACCAGGTGGTCTGATTAACATGGTTTCTAAGAAGCCTACTTACGAGACTCAGGTTAATGTTAGCCAGGATATTGGTTCAGATAACGAATCACGTACAGTTGTCGATGTCAGCGGCGTGTTGAATGAAGCGCAGACGTTGCGAGCCCGTACGGTTGTTTCACAGCAAACCTATGACAATTGGCGTACGTATACTGACGGCAGCACTCCATCAACAGAACGATTTGTCGGCGGGTTGTTTGTTGATTATGACGTCAACGACAACGTCACTGTGTCTGTTCACTACGATAAAACACGTGACAAGGGCGGTGTAGACTCGGGTGCATACGTGAAAAACGGTGAAGTGGTATTGGGCGAAAACCATATTTGGGATGCCCAGTGGTCAGAAATTGAAAACAATGTCGAAAACTACGGGTTCGATATCAGTGCTCAACTGACAAATGTGTGGCGTATGTCTGCGAGCTACAATCACCAGAACTTCTTGCGTCACGATACCGAAAGTTTCTCCAAGCCTGAGACATACAACCCAGAAACGGGCACATTCGAATACCAAGGTTACGACCGACTGGATGACTGGCAGTTTGATACAGCGTATCTTGATGTTGTCGGTGAATTTTCGGCACTAGGTGTTGATCATCAGTTACTGGTTGGCTCCAACTGGTTGGGTTATTACTACCTTGGAAAAACTGACTCGATTAAAGGGCTTACCGCTGAGGTTGGTAAGCCGCTCGAAAAGCCAGACGGCTTGAGCTACAAGAATGCAGGGCCTAAAACACCAACAGAGCGTGACTCTTACGGTTTCTATATTCAAGATATGATAACGTTCAACGACCAGTGGCAAGCATTGGCTGGACTTCGCTATGACCGTGAAGAAACCAAAGGCAGTGATCTTGTCGATGATGCACTCACGCCTAAAGTTGCTGTAATTTATCACCCGCACAGTAACGGTTCTATATATGCTTCCTACTCGGAAAGCTTTGAACCACAAGGTGAAGTCATAAGTGGTAAAGGCAAAGAGTACCGTAATGATGGTGAGCACCTGAAGCCGCGCAAGGGTAAACAGTATGAGTTGGGAACCAAATGGGAGCTTTTTGACGAGCGCTTGTTTGTAACTGGTGCGTTGTTCGATATTGCGCTGGAAGATGTTGCCCTTGATATTCAACACTCGGATGGTACCTACACCAAAACACAAGGCGGTGAACAAGTCCACCGTGGTGCAGAATTGGCATTGCAAGGTTACCTGACAGATCGGTTGTCTTTGCACGGCAACGCGATGTATCTAGACGCTGAGTATAAGAGCCATGCGGATTATCAAGGTAAGCGCCCGGCTGATGTACCAGAGTTTGGTGCGACAATTTGGTCTCGTTACGCGTTTGAGAACAATACCAATGTTAACCTGGGTGTGACTTACGTTGGTGAGCGCTATGGCGATGATGCCAATTCGTTTAAGAAAGATGCGTATACTCGTATCGACATGGGTGTGTCACATACTATCCATTATGATCAGGACCTAGATTTCATTGCACGATTCAATGTCGAGAATGTCTTTGATACTGATTACATGATGGGGGGGGACAATACCAATGTGACACTCGGTGAAGGACGTAATTTCATCGCAACGTTGCAAGTACGTTACTAAATGGATTAATAAGGGGGAGCAGCGTGCTTTCCCCCTTAGTTGTGTTATCAATGATGAAATCCAAATGGTATCTACTTTAATTTGGTGTATCTTGACTGTCACTCATCGGCCACAACTGGATGGGTTTATTTGTTTTTGGTATAGCCTTCATAGATTGAAGATTTTTAATTGTTATTAGTGCATTGATTTTAAGAATGAATATCAAGAAAACTAGCCTCGCGCTATTGGTACTTAGTCTCACCGCTGGCGTGCAAGCCAGTACACTGGGTGAAGCTCGTAACCTAGAAAGCTCAATGAATGCGGCCTCTGCCAGCAGCCAGGAAAAAATTGACCGCAGTGCTGAAGCCACGCTTTCGATGAAAGCGGAAATCGAGCAGCTTCAGGAAGAAGTGAAAAATCTTCAGGTCTACCACGACCACCTTGCAAATTTGGTATTAAGCCAGAACCTAGAGAAAGCTAGCCTCAACAAGCAGATTGAAGGCATTAAAGAGACCCGGCAGGGGGTGGTTCCTTTGATGTACAACATGCTTAATGGCCTGAAAGTCAATGTTGAGTCTGATAAGCCAATCCGTAAGGAACAACGTTTAGCACGTATCGAAAAGCTAGAAAAAATGATGGTACAGGCTGACATCAGTGATGCTGAAAAATATCGCCGAATTCTTGAGGCATACCAAATCGAGCTTGATTACGGTACCAAGATGGGGATCTACCAAGGCCAAGTCGCGCTTGAAAGTGGTGTGCTTGAAGCGGACATGCTCTACCTTGGTCGTGTTTCCCTTGTTGCTCGTAGTCTTGATGGAACGAACTACTGGTCGTGGAATGAGAAGGAATCTGTATGGCAACCTCTTGATCACTCTTTTGCCGCAGACATTAACAAGGCCTTTGCTATCGCTTCAAAGCAAGCAGCACCAAGCCTGATCACACTGCCAGTTTCAGTTAACGTGGAGACTAAGTAATTTGAAAATCAAAGCGTTAGTGGCAGCATTGTGCCTATTTACTGTCCCTGTTGTCTCTGCAAATACCTCACTGGTTCAAGCCACCCGTCAAGAAGCGCAAGCTCAGCAGCAGCATAATGCCGAACGCGAGCAAGGCTTCAAGATGACTGAGCGGGAGTTCAAAGCTCAGCGTGATGTACTGCTTAAGCAGCGTCAACAGCTTCAGGGTGAAACTGACAAGCTAAGTACGACTTTTAGCAAAAACGAAAACGAGCTGGCAAAACTTGAACAGCAGCTTCGACTGGAAACGGGCAGCCTAGGTGAGCTGTTTGGCGTAGTTCGCCAAGCCGCTAAAGATCTTGATTCAGAAATGGGCTTCTCTGTGACGGGCGTTGACCGCAACCAATACCGTCGGGTTATCGACAGTATTGTTCAGGCCAGAACGCTTCCTTCATTAGAAGAGCTGACTGGCTTGTGGAAAGGGCTTGAAGAGCAAATTACGGCAAGCCGTGAGCTTCGAGCGGTATCAGTACCCTTTATCGATGGCCAGGGTAAAAGTGCCAACGTCGATGCATACCGTTTAGGCAGCCTTGGCCTAATAGGCGATCAAGGCTACCTTGCCTGGGACGGAAAACGTGGTTCGGCTAAACCGTATTTGAAACAGCCTCAAAACGGCCCAGTTAGCAATCAGCTATCCGAGCTGGAGCAGGGCGGCATGCTAGCTATGGTCGTCGACCCCTCTCGCGGATTTATGCTCGAACAGCTGGCCAATGCACCTGAGCTTAAAGATCGTATCGAGCACGGTGGCGTGGTCGGTAAGATCATCCTTGGCTTACTTGCCGTTGGACTCGGTATTGGCCTTATCCGCGGCACCAAGCTGTTTGCGATTCGCCAGCAGATCAAGAAACAGCTTAAAACCCCTGAAACTCCGGGCAATAACCCTTTAGGCCGAGTGCTTAGTGTTTACAGTAAAGAGCCAAACCGCAGTGTAGAGGCTCTGGAACTTCGCCTGCTAGAAACTATTGTTGATGAGCAGCAAGGCTTGGAGAAAGGCCTATCGATGTTGAAGCTGCTGGCTGCTCTAGCGCCGATGCTGGGGCTACTGGGCACGGTAACCGGTATGATCGAAACCTTCCAGGTGATCACTCAGTTTGGTAATGGTGACCCCACAGTGATGGCGGGGGGGATTTCTATGGCTCTGGTAACAACAGTTTTGGGTTTGGTAGCGGCAATGCCTCTGCTACTGGCGCACAATATGTTGACGACCCAAGCTGAAACTATCCGTAGCATTCTTGAAAAGCAGGGTATCAGCCTGGTAGCCGAGCAAGCTGAAAAAGCAGGAATGACCGCATAATGGAAAGCAACCTGTATGAAGTTCCGCTAGTGCAAGCTTCATTCTTTGATGCTTGGAAATACTCACTAGAGATCTTTATGAACCAAGGAGGTCAGGTACTCTGGTGGCTGGCCGCGGTCGTGATGTTTTGCTGGATTCTGGTGATTGAGCGGGTGTTATACCTGCTCATTACCTACCCGAAACAACGGCAACGATGGCTGGAACAGTGGCAGGCAAGGATTGACCATTCTTCTTGGTATGCACGTTCAATACGCGATGGCTGGTTGAGCCAAGCGCATATTGCGCTCAACCAAAACCTGAACTTGATCAAGGTACTGGTAGCCATTTGTCCAATGCTTGGTTTGCTGGGGACGGTAACCGGTATGATTTCGGTGTTTGACGTGATGGCTACCCAAGGGAGCAGCCAGCCAAGGTTGATGGCATCCGGGATCTCCCTGGCCACACTGCCTACCATGGCCGGTATGGTTGCGGCGCTATCGGGGATGTTTGTACATTCACGTTTATCCAAGTCCTGCTACAAGCGCGAAATAAAGTTAGAAAAACTATTGAGGAGTCAGTAATGAGACTGAGTCGTCCGTCTTCAGCCCGTGAAGACGCCCAGGTAGACCTGACGTCTATGCTGGATATTGTATTTATCATGTTGATTTTTTTCATTGTTACCAGCTCATTTGTCCGCGAGTCTGGGGTTGAAGTGAATCGCCCTCAGGCCAGTAACGTGATAAGCCAGAAAGATGCGGGTATTTTCATTGCCATTACCTCTGCCAATGATGTGTATATCGACAAACGTGTTGTTGATGTTGAGCGCGTTCAGGCCACGCTGGAGCATTTGCTGCTCGAGCAGCCTGAAGCATCGCTTGTGATCCAGGCTGACGAACATGCTTACAACGGCACCGTTGTTAGAGTAATGGATGCGGCAAAAGGCGCAGGTGTACAAAAGATTGCGTTGGCAGCGGAGAAGCGTTAATGCTGCGTGTACTGATTGCCATTCCTGCGGCTTTCCTAATGGCGCTGGGCTTGTTCACGTTTATGGCATGGATGGTCGATAACGGAAGCCAACGTCCTGAAGTGGAGAAGCAACTGCTGGCATTTGATATGGTAATGGTAGAGCAGGAGCGCGAGGCCCAGCGCCGGCAGCGAACAGTGCCGGAGCCGCCTGAAACACCGGAGCCACCGCCACAGGCCATGCCGCAGGCGATGAATCAAGCAGTCAGCAATACGATTGTGCCTTCAATGCCAAATTTGAACTTGGATGCTTCGGTGTCAGGTTTGGCGATCAATGCTCCTACATTTTCAGACTTTGGAGCGAATCAGCAGGCCATGCCGCTATACCGTGTTGAGCCAAAGTACCCTTCAAGAGCCATGAAACAGGGGGCTGAAGGTTATGTTGTCATGTCATTCACCATTGACCCGCAGGGTCGTCCAACGGATATCAGCGTGCTGGATGCCAAGCCTCGCCGTTTATTTGAGCGAGAAGCGATCCAAGCACTGAGAAAATGGAAGTATCAGCCTAAAGTTGTTGATGGCAAGTCAATAGCCCAGGCTGGTCAAACGGTAAGACTGGAGTTTAAGATACAGAAATGATCAAGAAATTGACATTACTTGTTGCCTTGTCATTTCCGCTTGGCTTTATGCCTGAACAGGCGGTGTCGGCAGAACTTTCACAGTATACGGCTGGGCGAGTTCAACGTGCTCATAATCTACAGCAAGATGAGAAACTGGCTGATGCTATTGCGATGCTTGAGGGCTTGAACCTATCTCGTGCATACGATAAAGCCTATGTTCAGCGTATGCTCGGGGTGTTCTATTGGCAGCAAAACATCAAAACCAAGGCGATTGCGAACCTGACTGATGCCGTTAATTCAGGTTTGTTGCAGGACGAGCAGGCTTGGCTTACCCAGCGTATGCTTGCTGATATTTTGCTTACTAGCGAAGAATTCAAGCAGGCGTTGCCACACTATTACGCTTTGAGTAACAACGTTCCTGAGAACCAGAATGCAGATGAGCTGTGGCTACGCATTGCCCAATCACATTATCAGATTTCTGAGTGGCAACAATCACTTAGTGCGATAAAGACATATGCGGAATTGGCGGGTAAACTTGATGTTCAACCTTTAACAATCAAGCTCGGTGCCCAGCTTCAGCTTAAGCAGTGGAAAGCGGCATTACCAACATTGGAAAGCTTGATTGTTCTTGAGCCAAACAAGCTTGTCTGGTGGCAGCAGACGGCAGGTATCCAGCTGCGTTTAGGCCAGTCCAATTCGGCACTGGATACGTTGGCGTTGGCACGTAGGCAAGGTGTGGATTTGTCCCAGCAAGATTTGAAGACCTTAGCCCAACTCTATGCCCAACGTGGTATCCCTGAGCGGGCCGCAATTGTGTATTCTCAACTTGATGGTGCCGACTCAGATGTGGATCTTTTAGTCCTGCAAGCGCAGTATTGGCAGATTGCCAAGGAGTGGGATAAATCCATCACGGTATGGCGTCAAGCCGCAGCGTTGAATAACAAACACCGTTGGCCTTTGGCTCAATTACTTCTGCAACAAGGTCATTACCAGCAAGCCATCGCTGAACTTGATAAAGTCAAAGACAAAGCGTACGAAGCTGATGTCGCCTTGGCCAAGGTCCGAGCATATTACAAGCTCGATAACCTTGAAAAAGCGGTCATCTTTGCCAAGCAGGCCGATAACATTGAGTCAACCACTGCCTCAAAAAGTTGGATAAAGTATTTGTCTCAGAAAAGAGAGATGGCAAGCTAACTCATCAGGCTGAGAACCTGATCATGAATGGGTATGAGGCTGCTATTGTGACATTTCCTCCTTATGTTGAATGTCACAAATGCAGCCTTTTTTTGTAACAAAAATCAGACAATCTTCAGCCGTATGAAATAACTCACATTAAAACGAAGCCAATCGGCGCAAGCTATTCGAGACAATGAAATAGTAAATTTTGGTTATTCTTACTAATATTCTTGCGGCGATTTGGGCCTCTGCTTATGGACGTACCCATCCGAAAATTGACCTGGAAGACGAGAAGGCGGGAGACCGCCATGCATGCTGAAAAATTAGCGTTTGTCTTTCTGAACTTCGGAGGCAGTTATGTCCATGAATGAAATTCGCAATATCGCAGTAGTTGGTCAAAGTGGGGTAGGTAAAACGACCTTGATTGAGCGCCTGCTGTTTGAGTCAGAATGCTCTACACATCTCGGAAGTGTCAAAGAGGGTGACACTGTCACGGACTTTGATGACCAATCCATCCATTATCAACACAGTATCGAAGCTACGCCAGCCGCTCTTTGTTGGCAAAAGCACCGTATGAATGTTATCGATACCCCGGGCTTGCCTGAATTATTGGGGCGGACGTTGAGTATCTATCCCGCTGTTGAAACTTCAGCCTTGGTTTTTGATGCCAATACACCTTTGAACCAAGTATCAGAGAAGTTATTTGCTTTTGCCCAGTCGCAGAAGAAGTGTCAGATGATCATCATTAACAAAGTCGATCTCAATCCGGACAAAGTGCCTCAGCTCATCGACCAACTACAGTCTCACTTCGGCCAGGAATGCTTGCCGATCAACTTGCCGTCGGGCGATGGGCAATCGGTCGTCGATTGCTACTTCAAGCCAGATTATGACGCGTCGACCCTATGGAGTAGCGTTGAGGCTGCGCATGAACAGCTAATCGATCAGGTTATCGAGGTTGATGAGAATTTGATGGAGCTGTACCTTGAGCAAGGCTCCTCGCTCACAGCTGAGCAGTTACACGATCCATTTGAAGAAGCCCTAAGGACTGGCCATGTCATTCCGATTTGTTGTGTCTCGGCGGAAACAGGGCTGGGGATTTCCCTGTTGCTGCGAACATTAGCAGAAATTATGCCGATGCCTGCGGAAGGTAATCCGCCAATGCTGGAAAAAAATGGCCAGCAGGTTCGGGTTGACTGTGAACAGCTAGATCATACCGTGGCTCATGTATATAAAGTTAGTGTTGACCCGTACCTGGGAAAACTGGCTTATTTGCGGGTCTTCCAAGGCGAAATCAACGCGGGCTCTCAGCTTTTTATCGGTGAGAATAGCAAGGCGTTTAGAGTTGGGCACTTATATCAGCTACAAGGCAAGAAGCGTCTAGAGATTGCCAGTGCTCGGGCTGGTGATTTTTGTGTCTTGGCAAAAGTGGATGACTTGAATTTTGACTCAGTGGTCCATGATTCCCATGATGAAGACGAAGTCATCATGAAAACTATCGATTTTCCAGCACCGATGTATAGCTTGGCGATTCAAACGACCAAAAGGGGGGATGAACAGAAGCTATCGGAGGTGCTCAATAAAATAGCAGCCGAAGATCCCTCCCTGTGTCTTGAACATCGTACCCGTACCAATGAAACTGTTTTGGGCGGCCAGGGTGAATTCCACTTGAAAATCGCACTGGAGAAAATGGCTTCGGTTTATAAGCTCAACGTTAATACCGAGCAGCCGAGTATTGAATATTTCGAAACGATAACCCAGCAAGCAGAAGGTCACTATCGTCACAAAAAACAAAGCGGCGGTGCCGGGCAGTTTGGTGAGGTACAGCTTAAAGTTCGGCCTTTGGATCGTGGGGAGGGCTTTGTTTTTGTCAATAAAGTGGTGGGCGGAGCGATTCCGACATCCTTGATCCCTGCAGTGGAGAAGGGGATCCGGCAAGCGGTAGAGGAAGGGGCGATATCCGGAAATCCGATTCATGATATAGAAGTCACCGTTTATGATGGTAAATATCACTCTGTAGACTCAAAAGAAATCGCTTTTGTGATAGCAGGTAAGAAAGCATTCCTTGATGCTGTGAATAATGCTACCCCTATCGTGTTAGAGCCAATCGTAGAGCTTAACCTGCAGATTCCAACGGACTCTGTCGGTGATATTAGCGGAGATTTAGCAGCTAACCGAGGAGTGATATTAGGTACCCAGTCTGAAGAGAATAACTTTACCTCGCTACAGGCGAAGATCCCGCAAAATGAGTTGTTAGATTACTCCCAGCGTCTGAGGGCGATGACGGGCGGTGAGGGTAGTTTCAGTATGGTACTGAGTCACTACGAGCCAGCTCCTAGTACCGTACAGAAAAAGGTATGCAGCGCTGCGACAGAAGCGTGCTAGATACTTGTGTTCAACGTATTAGTATTCATACAAAAAGGCTCCTTTAATCAGGAGCCTTTTTATTGAGTGTATGCAACTGTCTTGGTATGGTGTTCGGGTGTAATTAGGGAAATGGAATATGGAAACACCAAGGTTAAAACTTTTACCGCCTTCTCTGGACAGAGCGCCAATGATGCTCGAGGCAATACTCGAAAGCCAGAATGAACTCGCTGTGTACTTGCCCTGGGTGCCCCATGCCCTGACCGAAGGTGCATCCATTGAGAATACCAATCAGGCGATAGCTAATTTTGAAGCCTTTGAGGGAGAGCTTCGCTATTCCATTATCGAGAAAGCAACTGGTAGGTTTGTTGGTGCGGTCGGGTTACTGATAAGGGATAAAACTGTCCCCTATTTTGAAATAGGCTATTGGCTGAGAACTTCGGCATATGGCTGTGGGTACATGACAGAGGCTGTTGAACGGTTGACAGCGTATGCGTTTGAGGAGTTACATGCTAACCGTGTTGAAATCACCGCAGCAGAGCAGAATACCCAAAGCCGTGCTGTTGCCGAGCGTTGTGGTTTTGAGTTTGAATGCTTGAAGAAAAATGAAAGGCGGTTACCATCAGGTGAGCTAGGGCATACTGTGGTATATAGCAAAACGACACCAGATGTGGTCAAGCGTGGCTGCTGAACCTGGATCGTATTCGCTATGATCTCTCCAACTAGATAGCTATTTTCGACGTTTAAGTTACTTTCCACTTGGTCGCTTATTTTAAACAGAATCATTTTGTTTGGAGGTTAAATGTCCCTTGGAGTAAACCTATCCGGTGATGATAAACAAAAATTGCTGTCGGAGCTTGTGGCTGTTGTGAGTAATCGTTTCCCTAACCGAGAAGTAAAGGTCATCAAGCAGACTCACCAACAGGGCTCGGTGTCGTTACACTTCGAAGTCAACGATGGTGAGCTTATTCAGATAGAGCTGCCACAGTAATATCTTACCAATATCCATTTCCATGATAGGTTACTGGTTAGTATTTAAACCTATCATGGAGTGTTGATGGCTCGTAATACTGCACTACTCAATGCGGTTCGCCAAGTCAGCGAATATGCACAGAATTAAAAAACTAATTAGCTTCACTAGTTAGTTGGATTCGGGATTTTTCTGGCTAATCTATCGATGCCACCTTCGGCGGTGAAGAATAGCTCAAGTTCAAACATGATCCCCGGATTTACTTTATATTGAAATGCATCTTGGAAATCCAGCTCCGGTGTAATGCTCATATAAAGCCAGTCACTGTAAAGTCGATGTTTCCACGCGATAGACACCCAAGAGTTAGTGATTGAATAATTCGGTGTGGAGTCGGCGCTAAAACCGATGGAATATTGCAGTAAATTATCTTGGTTAATTCGGTCAAAGATTTCCGCCTGTTGTACAAACTCCCAATTATCATCCGTATCTAAATATTGGGCCGACGAACTGATTTTAAGGATGGTACTGGGATCTTCTGGGCTGGCAAAGTAAAAATTCAGTGAGGTGAGCGCCCCAGGGCCTTTGGAATCATAATAAAAGATTTCTTGCTTAATTCGACTGGTCCATTTATAGCTAAGCCTATCAATACGCCTCAGATCGGCTCGTGCAAAGGGATCAAGGGGAAGCTTGATTTTCAAGCCAAGATCGAGATTTGTCCGCCATTTTCCCCACTGCTGCCCTTGTAGTTGTACCCCTCCCACTGCGCCAGATAAACTACTGTCTGAGTTGTTACTGATACCACGCTGTTTATCTTCTAAGCGGTCAAAGTCGTCAGGGTCAGTGTCGAGCACGAATTTCCAGTTCTTTTCGGTATGGGGAAGATCAATTTTGAGCTTAACGCTTGCATCAGTATCAAAGTAGTCGCGGTGTGTGTATCTACTCTTCAGTTTTAGCCGAAGGTAGCTACGATTGGTCAAGGGCAATTCTTCGTCTTTTTTGGCAATAAAGTGATCGATGGAAGAGCTGTAGTCATAGACAGTATCTGAAATAGTATCCTGTGTGTCGTCTATCCAGTCTTGCAAACTGTCTTCATCATGGATATCAGAGTACAGTCTATCGTAATAGATGTCATAAGGCTCCTCTCTTATTTCAGTGCTAAATGTACAGAAGGGGATAAGAAAAAGTAGAGCGATAATCCCCTTCAATACCACAGCCTTCAACAAGTTATCAAAGGGAGCCCAATACCAGCACATCGTTTATCTCCCAATAACCGCATGAATAATAGGAATTTATTGATATATACAAAGTATAGACCGCTAAGGCATTGACGACATACCAAGTGGTATTATTTATTAAAATGAGATCTGATTCTAAAAAATTAAAAAAATAACACTCGCCAGAGCTTAAATGAAGGCTGTTCAAATTATTTTATAGCAATTAAAACATAAGTTTATTATGTGAAATAATTTGTTGCGCATAAAAATTCAATCACAAATAAATCAACGAATTTTCAACTACTCTTATAGAGGTCTAAATTGATTAACACTTGTGATTTAATATTTGGAGAAGCTGATGGACTGTGTTGATTTTGAAGGAATAAAAAGGGATGTTTCGCACAAAGTTGTTGATATTTTTGAATCATTTGAGGAGCATAATAATCGTTTACCGACCATGGAAGAGTTCAGGCTGCTTTTTAATAACGAAGCCGAACAATATATTGGACCGAATGAAATGCTTAAGGTGAAGCCGGGCAGTGTATTACATGACAAACTTCAGGAGCGAGAACAAAAGCTCTGGCGAGCAGTCAGTGAACTGGAAGCTGAACAGCGTTTCCTTCGCTCTGAAACATATTAACTTAGCGTTGCAACCATGCAACCATGCAACCATGCAACGAACAGTGGAGCCTCAATATTCGTTGTTACTGTAGATTTGGATAGAAATGTAGCTCATGGTGAGTTTGTGGTAACTATTGCAGTTACCACTTTTTTTTGCATGGGCAACACGATTTACTGTAACTGTCTAGCTTTCATCGCGATAGATACGTTGGAGCGTGGTGATATGTTGAGTTGCTGGCAGATCATCCATCCTGCAGCAGCCAAGACGTCTAAATTTAAACCCGTTTCGATCCCTAATTGATGGCACAGGTAGACGACATCCTCGGTGGCAACATTGCCGCTCGCCCCTGGTGCGTATGGGCAACCTCCCAACCCTGCGACACTGGCATCTATGGTATCGATCCCCATCGATAATGCCTGATAAATATTTGGTAAGGCTTGGCCCCAAGTGTTGTGAAAATGCACGGCAATTTTACGGCTTGGGATTTGACTATTGATGGTGTCCAGTAAGTTGGCAACTTTGAAAGGGGTACCTGTACCGATAGTATCTCCCAGGGAGACTTCATAACAGCCCATACCGATTAGTTGCTCGGTGATTTGCAGTACTTGGTTTGCTGGGGTCGGGCCATCATAAGGACAATCGATAACACACGATAAGTAGCCTCTTACAGGAATACCGTGAAGCTGCGCCAACGCCATCACTGGCTCGAAGCGCTTTAAACTCTCGCTGATTGAGCAATTGATATTGTGTTGGCTGAAGCCTTCAGAGGCTGACGCAAAAATGGCAACTTCATCGGCCCGAGCACTCAGGGCCATTTCGAAGCCTTGGATATTAGGGGTGAGGGCGGAATAGGTAATATTATCTTGTCGCTTGATGGCTCGCATTACATTAAGAGAATCGGCCATCTGAGGGACACGTTTGGCAGAGACGAAAGCCCCGGCCTCGATATGACTGAGGCCGGATTGTGACAGCAAGTTAATAAAATTTATCTTACTTTGGCTAGGTAAGCAGGTTTCATTTTGCAGCCCGTCACGAGCCCCAACTTCGTAAATGCAAACAGACTTAGGAAAGTCGCAGGAAGTGTCTGGTCGTTTAATCATGATGAGCAAGCCAGTTAGGTTGACGTTTTTCCAAAAAAGCACTTAAGCCTTCTTGTCCTTCTGGGGAAACTCTCAATTGAGCAATTATTTCACTGGTTTTCTGTCGTAGTGGATAATCAATGGTTGGCGACTCGCAGAGGTGGCAAAGTGATTTGGCCTCACGAATCGCATTGGGGCTGTTTGTCACAATCTGGCGAATGAAACCTTCCAATCGCTGATCCAGCTGCTGGACGCCGGGTACTAGCTTGTGAACGATATTGAGATCCTTGGCTTGTGTTGCACTAATGAGCTCAGCGGTGAGCATATAGCGCCTGGCTTGCCGTTGCCCCATGGCTCGACAGACATAGGGGCCAATTGTCGCCGGAGCCAGCCCGAGTTTGACTTCACTCAAGCAAAAGCGAGCATCTTTACTGGCGATGGCAATATCACAGCAGCATATCAAGCCCAGCGCACCACCGAAGGCTGCACCTTGTATCAAGGCTATTGTCGGTACAGGTAGTGTATCCAATTGGTGAAGTAACTCGGCAAGTTTTTCGGCATCCTGGATATTTTCCTCCATGCTGAATTGCGCGAGAGACTTCATCCAATTTAAATCGGCTCCGGCACTAAAGTGGCTGCCGCTTGCCCGTAAGACTAGGGCTCTGACCTGGGGGTTAGTCTTAAGCTGAAGTAGGATGGACAACATGGTGGAAATACATTGGCTATCAAAGGCATTGTTTTTTTCTGGGCGATTCAGAGTCATAGTGGCGACGCCTTTTTCGTCAATGGCAAATAGAACCGCGTCGCTACCAAGATCTGGCGGAGAAGATTGGTGATTTGTGCCATGTGAATTCATACTGCTGCCTCACATTCGAAATATGCCAAAGGTGCTATCCGATACCGGTGCTCTTTGGCTGGCATGTAGGGCTATGCCAACAATAAAGCGTGTATCACGTGGATCAATAATGCCATCGTCCCACAGTCTGGCACTGGCATAGTAAGGGGACCCTTGTTGGTCATACAGCTCGCGTATTGGCTGTTTGAACGCCTCCTCTTCATCCTCGGACCAGTTTTCGCCGTTACGTTGCTTGTTGTCGCGACTGACCTGTGCAAGAACCCCCGCAGCCTGCTCCCCCCCCATCACAGATATACGGGCGTTGGGCCACATCCACATCATGGTGGGACTGTAAGCCCTGCCGCACATACCATAGTTGCCGGCCCCGTATGATCCCCCAATGATAACGGTAAACTTGGGTACATCGGCGCACGCGACAGCCATCACCATTTTTGCTCCGTGCTTGGCAATTCCTTCCGACTCACACTTCTTGCCAACCATAAAACCGGTGATGTTTTGTAAAAACAGCAGGGGGATTTTGCGCTTGCAACATAACTCGATAAAGTGAGCACCTTTTTGAGCTGATTCTGAGAACAGAATGCCATTGTTAGCGACAATGCCTACTTGTTGGCCGAAGATTTTGGCGAAACCACATACCAGCGTAGTACCGTATAGTGTCTTGAACTCATCGAATTCTGAGTTATCGACAATACGTGCGATCACTTCCCTGATGTTAAATGGTGTGCGCAAGTCGGTGCCGACAATACCAAACAGTTCGTCTGCAGGATAACGTGGAGCCGCGGCACTTTGATTCAATGGTGCAAACGAAGGAAGGCCACAACTTTCGATAGCTTGCCTTGCCAGTTCTATCGCATGTTGCTCGTCGTTGGCAAAGTAGTCGGCGACCCCTGAAGTTTTGCAGTGTACATAGGCACCGCCTAACTCCTCTGCAGTGACGATTTCGCCAGTCGCCGCTTTTACCAGGGGAGGACCCGCAAGGAAAATAGTGCCTTGCTCTTTGATGATAATAGAAACATCGGCCATTGCGGGGACATAGGCCCCACCTGCGGTACAGGATCCCATAACAACGGCTATTTGCGGGATACCCTTGGCGGACATCCTTGCCTGGTTGTAAAAAATTCGACCGAAATGATCGCGATCGGGGAACACATCGGCTTGATGGGGCAGGTTGGCACCACCGGAATCGACCAGATAGATACAGGGCAGGTTGCACCGTTCCGCAATCTCTTGCGCTCGAAGGTGTTTCTTTACTGTCAGGGGGTAGTAGGTTCCCCCTTTGACCGACGGATCATTGGCTACCACCATGCATTCTATCCCTTCGATCCGGCCTATCCCTGCGACGACCCCTGCGCAAGGGATCGGTTCGGAGTAAACATTCCAAGCAGCAAATTGGCCGATTTCGAGAAATTCGCTACCAGGATCGAGTAGCGCCTGGATTCGGCTTCGCACCGGTTGCTTGCCTTTGTCCTGCTGTTTTTGTTGCGAGCTTGTACCACCGCCTTGTTTGATGGCTTCAACATGTGTCTGCAGCTGGTCGACAACTTCGGCCAGTTTTTTAAAATTGTTAGAGAAAAAGGTATCGTCTCGGTTGACTGTAGACTTTATTATTGCCATCTTCCGTCCTTACTTGGATTCTTCAAAAAGCTCGCGTCCAATCAACATCCTGCGTATTTCTGATGTACCTGCACCAATTTCATAGAGCTTGGCATCGCGGAGCAGGCGTCCTGCAGGAAACTCATTGATATAGCCGTTTCCTCCCAGCAGCTGGATCGTGTCGAGTGCGAGCTGGGTTGCGATTTCTGCTGCATAGAGAATGACACCGGCAGCATCCTTGCGGGTGGCTTCACCGCGATCGCACGCCTTAGCGACGGTATAGACATAGGCGCGGGCCGCATTGGTTCGGGTATACATATCAGCGACTTTAGCCTGGACGAGCTGGAACTCGCCAATTGAGCGACCAAACTGCTTTCTGTCGTGAACGTAGGGCAGCACAAGATCCATGCAGGCTCTCATGATCCCAAGGGGGCCTGCGGCCAAAACCACACGCTCGTAATCCAGGCCGCTCATAAGAACCTGCACGCCTTTGTTGAGCTCCCCGAGCACGTTTTCTGCCGGTACTACGCAGTTATCAAAAACTAATTCGCAGGTGTTGGATCCGCGCATGCCAAGCTTGTCGAGTTTTTGCGCATGGTTGAAGCCTGGAAATTGTTTCTCGATGATAAAGGTGGAAATACCGTGTGAGCCTTTATTCGGTGCGGTTTTTGCGTAGACCACAATGGTATCGGCGTCAGGACCGTTGGTGATCCACATTTTGCTGCCGTTGAGAATAAAATGATCACCATGGTTCTCGGCTCTGAGTTGCATGCTGACGACATCCGACCCTGCATTGGGTTCGCTCATTGCCAACGCACCGACATGATCACCACTGATCAGTGGGGGGAGATATTTGGCTTTCTGCTCATCGCTGCCATGGCGATATATTTGATTGACGCAGAGGTTGGAATGGGCGCCATAGCTCAATCCGACAGAGGCCGATGCACGACTGATCTCCTCCATCGCCACAACATGGGCAAGGTAGCCCATATCGGCACCACCATACTCCTCGCTGACAGTGACGCCCAACAATCCCATTTCACCCATTAACGGCCAAAGATGGTTGGGAAACTGGTTGGCTTTATCAATGTCTGTCGCGAGAGGGCAAATGACCTGCTCAGCAAAACCATTGACATGCTCGCGTAGCAGGTCGATGGTCTCACCGAGGCCATAATTTAAGGGAGTGAAGCTATCTCTCATAAGCGCTCCGGTTGTAAGAGGGATTAAGGCTTGTGCTGATTATTGGCAACTTGAGTATTTAAAGCCTGCAGACACTTGTCCCGCGCAATCTGTAACTCTGTCATCACCACGTTGATATCTTCAAGCTGGCGTTGCAGTACCTCTTGTTTGGTGTCGATGATATTGAGCATTTTGTTGAGCTGCGATGAGCTTTGGTTGGTGTCGTACAAATCAAACAGTTCACGAATTTCGGCCAGAGAGAAACCCAGCCTTTTGCCACGTAAAATCAGTTTGAGCCTGATTTTGTCGCGGCGTTGATAGATGCGTGTATTACCTTGCCGTTCGGGTTGCAATAATCCCACATCTTCATAGAAACGGATGCTTCTGGTGGTGATGTCAAATTCTCTGGCTAACTCGCTTATTTTGAACGTTTCCACCTTGCTTGCCCCCAATGTTAGGTAATGGCTTTACAGCTGCAATGTGTATTGGAATTGTTTCTTAACGTTTACGTAAATGTTAGTGCTATGCTTACGTAAACGTCAAGAAATCGCCTGCAGAGATACAGCACACCAAGAGGGCTTTGATATGGGTAAGGAAGTGTGGGTCATCGCGGCAAACCGAACACCTATCGGCAGTTTTCAAGGGGAGCTATCGTCATTTAGCGCTTCCGAGTTGGGTAGTATTGCCATCAAAGGCACATTAGAGCATTCCGGGCTTTCGCCAGAAATGATAGATGAAGTATTGATCGGCCATGTGCTACTGGCTGGCTGTGGGCAAGCTCCTGCCAGACAAGCATCGCTAAAAGCAGGGATACCAGACAATATTGGCTGTACCACCATCAACAAAGTGTGTGGGTCTGGTATGAAGAGTGTCATGCTGGGCCACGATGCTATTCTGGCGGGAACCAATCAGACCGAAGTTGCCGGTGGGATGGAGAGCATGAGTAATGCGCCATATCTGCAGAGCAAGATTCGTTCCGGCCTGCGATTAGGGCACAGTACATTGCATGATCATATGTTCCTTGATGGTTTGCAGGATGCCTACGATGGTGATCTGATGGGTGTTTATGCCCAAAAAGTGGCCGATGAGCGCCATTACACCCGCCAGAGTATGGATAAATGGGCGGTTAAGTCGGTGGAAAGGGCGTTGATTGCCCAAGAGCAGGGGTGGTTTGAGAGTGAAATCATCCCGATCAAGGTTGCCAACCCCAAAGGGGACGTGGTTGTTTGCCGAGATGAGCACCCTAATGAAATTAATCTGACCAAACTTCCCGTCCTTCGCCCGGCGTTTGCTGAGGGGGGAACGGTGACGGCCGGCAATTCCAGTTCCATCTCCGACGGAGCTGCCGCGCTTATCTTAATGGACGGCAAACTTGCTAGGCAGCAGGGCCACAAGCCTTTAGCTGTTATCGCCGCCCATGCCAGCCATGCACGGCATCCGTCTGAGTTTACGGTTGCTCCTGTTCATGCCATCCGGCAGTTGCTTGATAAGCTTTCGTGGTCGGTTGAGCAAGTGGACAGTTGGGAAATTAACGAGGCGTTTGCCGTGGTCACCCAGATTGCCACCAAAGAACTCG
This sequence comes from Photobacterium gaetbulicola, assembly GCF_003025515.1. NCBI lineage: Bacteria > Pseudomonadati > Pseudomonadota > Gammaproteobacteria > Vibrionales > Vibrionaceae > Photobacterium > Photobacterium gaetbulicola. Next base: position 172,527 of record NZ_PYME01000006.1, read on the forward strand.
GCATTGATCCTGAACGTGTCAACCCCGATGGTGGGGCGTGTGCCCTTGGGCACCCTATTGGTGCGAGCGGGGCCAGAATCATTGTCACCCTGATCCATCGTCTCAACCGCTTACACCAAAGTATCGGCCGCCCGGTGCGTGGCATTGCAGCTTGTTGTATCGGCGGGGGGGAAGCCACTGCCATTGCCGTTGAAGTGGGTACGACTGACTAAGCTAGGAGCCAATATGAGTGACGCAAACTTTATTTCTCCGGTACCCTTGTACGTTAGCGGAGAATTCATCCATTCGTCCTCAACCCACTGGATTGAGGTCACGAACCCGGCAACTAACTCAGTGATCGCCAACGTTCCCTGTGCAACGGAGCGAGAGATAGACGCTGCTATCGCCAGTGCCGCGGAGACCTTTGAAACCTGGCGCGAAGTTGCTGTGCCCGAGCGAGCCCGCTTGATGCTCTCTTATCAGCAATTGCTGAAAGAATACCATGACGAGTTGGCTGCGATACTGTCCAGCGAGACGGGAAAGAACTTTGCCGATGCCAAAGGTGATGTCTGGCGCGGTATCGAGGTGGTTGAACAAGCGGCGAATATTGCCAGTTTAATGATGGGGGAAACCGTTGAAAATGTGGCAGCGGATATCGACAGTTACTCTCTGATTCAGCCCCTAGGGGTATGCTGCGGTATTACCCCTTTTAATTTTCCAGCTATGATCCCACTGTGGATGTTTCCGATGGCTATTGCCGCTGGGAATACTTTTGTCTTGAAACCTTCCGAGCAAGTCCCGCTGACAGCGATGCGATTGGCCGAACTGTTTGAGCTTGCGGGGGCACCAAAAGGCGTACTGCAAATTGTCCATGGTGGCAAGAAACAAGTGGATTACTTGTTAGCTCATCCTGATATCCGAACGATTTCATTTGTCGGCTCGGTACCTGTCGCCAGGCATATCTACCAAACTGGGACACACCATCTGAAACGTGTCCAGGCGTTTGCCGGAGCCAAAAACCATATGGTGGTGATGCCCGACGCCAATATGGGACAAGTTGTCAATCATCTCGTTGGTTCATCGGTTGGGGCGGCTGGGCAGCGCTGTATGGCGATTTCTGTTGCTGTGTTGGTTGGAAATGCCAACGAAATTATTCCCGATTTGAAAGTTGCCATGAAAAAAGTGAAACCTGGTCCATCGAATAATAGCGAGGCCGCGTATGGCCCGCTGATCAGCCGAGCAGCAAAACAGCGTGTGCTGCAACTTATCGAGCAAGGCAAGCAACAAGGCGCAGTTTGCGAAGTCGATGGTTCGAACTGTACCGTTGCGGGGTATCCTGACGGTAATTGGCTCGGCCCGACCTTGTTCAGTGGCGTGACAACAGATATGGCTATCTATCAGCAGGAGATTTTTGGTCCGGTATTGGTATGCATAGCCGTTGATAGCCTGGATGAGGCAATTACCTTAATTAACACTAACCCATATGGTAACGGGACAAGCATTTTTACGGCCTGCGGGGCCGCTGCGAGAAAGTTCCAGCACCGGATTCAAGTCGGGCAAGTCGGTGTGAATGTCCCCATTCCTGTGCCGCTGCCGTTTTTCTCATTTACCGGTTGGCGCGGTAGCTTCTATGGCGATTTGCATGCTTACGGTAAGCAGGCTGTGAGATTCTATACCGAAACCAAGACGGTAACGGCGCGCTGGTTTGATGAAGATATTCCCGATGGCCCTAATATGACCATAAACTTGCGTTAAGCGGAATCAAGCCTGAGACAAGGAGCGGATATGGACTTTTCTCTGACAGAAGACCAACGTGCTTTTGCCGATGTTGCACGGCAGTTTGCGCAGGATCGACTTGTCCCCAATGCGGCTGGCTGGGATGAGAAACAGATCTTCCCTAAGGACGTGTTGAGGGAAGCAGGAGATATGGGTTTCTTGAGTCTGTATGTTCCCGAGGAACAAGGTGGCTTGGGGCTGCCACGCCTTGATGCATCGATTGTTTTTGAACAATTGGCAATGGGGTGTACGTCAACCACGGCGTATATGACCATCCACAATATGGTGTCGTGGATGATTGCCAGCTTTGCTACCGATGACGTCAAAGCGAGGTATTGTCCACTGCTTGTTAATGGTGAGAACTTGGGATCATATTGCCTGACAGAAGCCAATGCCGGTTCGGATGCTGCGTCCTTGGTAACGACTGCGATCAAACAAGGCGGTGACTATGTTATCCGAGGAGCCAAAGCCTTTATTTCTGGGGCGGGGGATACCGATGTACTGGTAGTGATGGCAAGAACGGATCCCAGTAAAAAAGGGGCTTCGGGTATCTCTGCCTTTGTGGTTCCCGCTGATGCCGATGGGATCAGTTACGGTCGCAAAGAGCCCAAAATGGGCTGGAACAGTCAACCGACCAGAGCCGTAACTTTTGAGGATGTCCGTATTCCCTCTAGCCACCTTTTGGGTAATGAAGGAGACGGATTCAAGTTTGCGATGAAAGGGTTAGATGGCGGAAGAATCAACATCGCTACATGCTCTATCGGTACCGCTCAACAAGCCCTTGAGCAGGCGGGCCGGTACGTGACTGAACGCAAGCAGTTCGGCAACAAACTGGCTGAGTTTCAATCTGTGCAATTTAAGCTTGCTGACATGACCACGGAGCTGATTGCGGCACGGCAGCTAGTGCGATATGCCGCTTATCAGTTGGATAGGAAGGCACCAGACGCCACGGCGTACTGTGCGATGGCCAAGCGGTTTGCCACTGATGTGGGGTTTAGTATCTGTGATCAAGCCCTTCAGCTCTATGGCGGCTATGGCTATATCAAGGAGTACCCTTTAGAGCGCTATTTCCGGGATGTCAGGGTTCATCAGATCCTGGAGGGCACCAACGAAATTATGCGACTGATCATCGCCAGGCGGGTGTTGAGCGAAGGCTGCCGCCTTCTGTGACTTCATTTAGGAGAGGAGTAGCCTCATGCCAGAAACTAACGCCATTGAAGTTGTCGTACATGGCCATACCGCAGTGCTGTCCATGAATAACCCGCCGGCCAATACCTGGACAGTAACAAGCCTTAACCTGCTGCGAGATACGATTTACAAGCTCAACCGCGATAAGAATATCTATGCGCTGGTGATAACCGGTCAGGGGGAGAAGTTTTTTTCTGCCGGTGCCGATTTGAAACTGTTTGCGGATGGCGATAAAGCCATTGCGCTGAGTATGGCGCAAGCTTTCGGCGAAGCCTTTGAGACGCTCAGCCAGTTTCGAGGTGTTTCTATTGCCGCGATTAATGGCTATGCAATGGGTGGAGGTTTGGAGGTGGCCTTGGCGTGTGATATCCGTATTGCGGAAGCGCATGCGGATTTGGCTCTTCCCGAGGCCAAAGTCGGCTTGCTGCCGTGTGCCGGAGGTACACAAAACCTCACCTGGTTGGTGGGCGAAGGTTGGGCCAAACGGATGATACTTTGTGGTGAAAGGGTGACAGCGTCACAGGCGTTGGAGATTGGTTTGGTTGAGCAAGTCGTTGCTTCAGGTCAGGGCCTGCAAAGTGCGAAACAGATGGCGGCCGAAGTGGCCCATCAATCTCCGTCCTCCGTCGCGGCGTGCAAGGCCTTAATTCAAAACTGCCGTCATTCGCCTTTGGATCATGGTTTGATCAAGGAGCGTGAGTTGTTCCTCAAACTGTTTGATACGGAAGATCAAACTGAAGGGGTGAACGCCTTTTTAGAGAAGCGCCCGCCAGAGTGGAAAAATCGTTAAGAGGCCAGAGGTAAGTCTTTACAGTGAATTTCAGGGGGAAGGATATGTCAGGCACGGTCAATATCAGTGAGCTTGAATGTAGCGGGGGATTCAAGTTTGGCATTGCTGAATTAGATAATCCAGCATCTCTTAATGCCCTAAGTTACGAAATGCTGGTGGTACTGCATGATGCTCTCAAGCACTGGCACGATGATCACAACATTGTCGGTGTCGTCATCCACGGTGCGGGGGAGAAAGCCTTTTGTGCCGGAGGTGATGTCAGGGCCATGTACCAGGTGATGAATGAGGCTAGGTCATCAGATCAACCCATTGGCACCTGCCAAGCGATGAGTTATTTAACCGACTATTTTACTCTCGAATATCAAACTGATTATCTCATTCATACCTATTCCAAGCCCGTCATTGTATGGGGTGAGGGTATTGTGATGGGAGGCGGGATAGGCTTGTATATCGGAGCCAGCCATCGAATAACCACGCCGAATACCAGATTGGCGATGCCAGAGATCAGTATCGGGTTATATCCCGATGTGGGAGGGACATGGTTTCTCAACCACTTACCGCAGGGCGTGGGCCTGTTTCTTGGATTAACTGGTGCGACAGTCAATGCCACGGATGCGCTTGCGCTAGCGATGACCGAACATATTATACTGCCAGGCCAAAAAGAAACGATGTTCGAGTTGCTGCAGCAGGTTAATTGGGACGATGTCGAGCCGCATCAGGGCGTGACCGAGCTGCTGGACAGGCTTGGTAATGACGCCAAGTATTCTCATCCGCAAAATGAGTTGTTACCCCATCTCCAGGCTATTCAAACTGCCTGTCAATATGGGTCTTTGCCCGAGATATATGATCAAATCCAGGCCATGGCTGAACCGGTTGATGAAAGCGAGGGTAAATGGCTGCGAAGGGCAAAACAGACGTTAAGAGAAGGTAGCCCGATAACGGCCCATATATGTTATCGCCAGTTGACCCAATTTCACTACGAATCATTGGCCGACTGCTTTCGCCTCGAACTCTCACTGTCCGTCCGCTGTGGTGAGCTAGGGGAGTTTTATGAAGGAGTCAAAGCCCGCCTGATCGAGAAAACCCAGCAGCCTCGTTGGCTGTTTTCCGATATAGCCAGCGTCGATCAAAGAGTGATTGATACCTTGTTCACCCCACTCTGGGCAGATAACGAACACCCGCTCCAACTGTTGGGGCTAAATGGTTCACATGAAGGAGCTTAATGATGAATATTGCATTTATCGGTTTGGGCAACATGGGGCGGCCAATGGTCTTGAACTTGCTCAAGGCCGGGTGTCAGGTGTCGGTGTTTGACATCAATACCGCTGCAGCTGAAGCCTTGAAGGAAGACGGAGCGTTTGTTGCTGGCTCGATGGAGGAATGCGTAAAAGGTGCTCAAACTGTCATGACAATGCTGCCGGCAGGCGAGCATGTTAGGGCAGTTTACCTTGGTGATCATCAAGGTGGGGTTGGCTTATTGAAAATGGTGGAAGCAGGGACGTTTCTTATCGATTCATCAACAATCGACCCGGCTTCAGCGCGGTTAGTGGCACAACAAGCCCATACCCTCGAGCTTGAGTTTGTTGATGCCCCCGTATCCGGAGGAGTTGCGGGAGCCCAGGCCGGTACGCTGACGTTTATCGTTGGTGGAACAGACAGCGGGTTCAAGCAAGCCGAGGAAGTGTTACAGCATGTGGGCAAGAATATCTTCCATGCCGGCAAAGCTGGCGATGGTCAAATGGCCAAGATCTGCAACAACTTGATGCTGGGGATATTGATGTCGGGTACCTGCGAGGCATTGAGCCTTGGGATGGATAATGGCCTAGATCCCAAGGTTCTGTCCGATATCATGCTGCAAAGCTCTGGGCGGAACTGGGCATTGGAGCTGTATAATCCCTGTCCGGGGATCATGGACAAAGCCCCGGCGTCGAATCACTACCAGCCGGGGTTCATGTCAAAGCTGATGCTAAAAGATTTAGGGCTGGGCCTGGAAGCCGCAACGGAGAGCCAATCGCCAATCCCAATGGGCACGCTGGCACGAAATTTATATGCCTTTCATAACGCTGAAGGCAATGAACTTCGCGATTTCTCGAGTCTGTTTGAATTCTATCGAAAGCCATCAAAGTAAATCGATTTTCCGGTTATGGATATGTTCATTAGGGGGAGCTATGGATTTAAAGCAAAGCGTGATTGCCATAACAGGTGCCGGGCAGGGGCTTGGGCAAATGATGGCCATCAGCCTGGCGCAGGCTGGTGCCCAGTTGGCACTGATTGATTTGAGTGAAGAAGGGTTACACGAAACTAAACGGCAATGCCAAATGCTGAGCGCCAAGACGTTAACGTATCAGGCGGATGTGACGCATGAGCAGCAAGTCATCGCCGTGTTTGACAATATCATGGAGGATTTTGGCCAACTCAATGGTCTAATCAACAATGCCGGAGTACTCAGAGATGGATTGCTGGTCAAGGCTAAAGACGGCAAGCTAGAGAAAATGACCCTGGAGCAATTTTCTACCGTGATGGATGTGAATGTTACCGGAACATTCCTCTGCGGACGTGAGGCGGCGGCATCCATGGTTGCTGCCGGCAACCAGGGGGCGATCATCAACATTTCCAGTGTGGCTAGAGCGGGAAATATCGGGCAGACCAACTACGCAGCTTCCAAAGCCGCTGTCGCAACCATGGCGGTCTGTTGGGCCAAGGAACTTGCCCGTTACGGGATCCGAGCCGCTGCAATTGCTCCAGGCGTAGTAGAAACGGCAATGGCAAAACAACTTAAACCCGAGGCAATTGAGCGGCTAAAGTCAATGATCCCGGTTGGCCGAATAGGCGAAGCCAGTGAAATAGCCCATGCCGTAAAATACATCTTAGAAAATGATTATTTTACCGGGCGTGTGCTGGAAGTTGACGGTGGAATGCGAATGTAAACACCTAAGGTGGGGCGGTTATCATTAGCTGGTGTTCTAGCGGCCGTAGAACATCACAAACAGTGCCATGCCACCACCAATGACGAACATGAGCATGGCAATAATTGCAGCAAACTTATTGAGAATTGAAAAGAGTTTATCCATGGCGGTTGTCTTTCTCTTGGGTTAGCGTTGGCAGAAAGATGCCACAGTTAGCAACAAAATGCGATAGTACATTTGGTGTGGACATGTTTGATTACAATAACGGTGATAAAACATGCCCCACCTTCTACGGTGGGGCATTGCGTTAGATAGAAATTATTGCAGTATGTTGAAACTACTTAGTTGGCATTGGCAGAATTTCAAACATCCCGTCGAACTCATCCAGTGTGCCAGCGAGTTGCTGAAGCAGCTCTGCGTTACCCTCTACCTTTGCATCGCCTGATTTGATCAAAGCTTCCAGCGTGGTGTTGCCCAATACAATCTGAGTGAGGTCCGCTTTGGTAATGCTCAGCGTGACATCCGTTGTTGGGAGCTCTGTTACTTCAATATTGGCCAAGTTCGAATTAGATACTTCACCATAATATTTTTCATCCAAGTCAGGGTGTACTACACCAAAGTTAAAGTTTAAGCCGGCTTGTTCGGCTTTTTCTGCATTGAGTTTGACCGCCACAAAGTCTAGGAACATGCCCGTTGGGGTATTGGCGATTACATCCGGCGAGGCGAGTTTGATCGACGGTTGAATTTCACCGGTACGTAACTCGACGGCACCTTGCAGATAGGAGTTACGCCATGCCATTGTTTCAGACTGGTAGCCTTGCTGTTCGAAGCTATCTGCGAGGGCAAAGCGGTACTCGATGTTGTTTGGATCGCACTGTACTAGGTCGTTGAACAGCTGTGATGCATGCTGATACTCACCCTTTTCGAAGTGTGTCATTCCCGCTTTATAAAGCGTATCTGCACCTGCCGCTTCAACATACACACATGATTTGTCTTTAGTTTGTAAAGGGTTAGTATTGACTGGATTTAAGTCGTGATAACCCAAGTACAAGTTCACTACCGCACGCGCATTGTGGCTATAAGAGCCGTGGTAACCATTGGTGTGCCAGGTATCAAGCTGTGATTGCGGAACAATTTTCTCTATTTCTCGGCCAACGTCATTGATTGACACCCCGTGGTTAGCCAGGCGCATAGACTGATTGTGAATAAAGCCGTAGTTGTCCCTTTGTAGAGTCATATATTCAGCAATCTCGTTGGCATCCGTGGTTGGGTCGTTCCACACGGGGGCAGAGTGAGCCGCGTGAATATTGTCTACTAGGCCACTGTCGACAAAACGCAGCTTGAGCTCGGTCAGGTACTTGGTCCAGATCAGCGAATCTCGTACTTTTGCTCCGCGGAAAGTATAGATGTTATGCATACCATCGTAGGTTAGCTCGGCGGTATTCAAAGAGCGATATTCCGGCACGTATAGAACAATTTCTGCTGGTGCTTCGGCACCCGGCATATTAATCGCCAGGAACTCCAAGCCATCGATAGTAATGAGTTTTTCCCGCTCCTGAATCTCATGGGTTGGAGCAACCAAGGTTACTTGGCCGCGGGAGGTACCCAGTCCTAGCGCATTATCAACAATGCCTTTGGTGTTGTTGTCTAGCGTCGTGCCATATTGGTAGTTGGCACGGCGGCTCATGGCTGTGCCTGCAATCACGTTCTCGTCAGCCAGTTCTTTGATAAAGTCCTTCGGGGCGTAAATTGGGGCTCCTGTAGCAAAATCATCCGACTCAATAATGGCTCGGGAACCACCGAAGTGGTCGGCATGCATATGCGAGTAAATCATGCCTGTGATTTGGTGTCCGCCGTTAATGGCGGGCAGGTGCATTTTTGCGAACTCCCAAGATGCTTCTGCCGCTTCTTTAGATAAAAGAGGGTCATGAATGACGTAGCCGTTATCGGTGCGGTAGATGGTCATATTGGAAAGATCAGCACCGCGGATCTGGTAGACACCATCAGTGACTTTATACAATCCCCCCGCCGCGTAATTTAGCATTCCCTGTCGCCACAAAGAGGGGTTTACTGAAGATGGCAATTCATCCTGGCTCATGCCGGACATATATTGGAATCGGTTTTTTAGTTCGCCTGCTTCATGGGAACCAAACTCAGCGATCAGCCCTCTCTGGGTACGCTCGAAGGCCGTGGTATCTTGCCATGGCAGTTGTTTGGCAAGTTCGGCATTGGCATTAAGGGTATGTGAGGTTGCTGGCTTTCCTTGATAGCTGTCTAGATTTGCGTAGTCAGCGCTCGCGCTGAAAGATACTAAAATGGCTAGCGAAAGAATCGAAGGTGAAAAACGGGTGTTCATAGGGAGCCTCGTTGTAGTCAGCATTGGGTATAGCGCTACTATATTCGGTTGACATATAACAAAAAACATACGAAGTTGTATATCAAACATCACGATTTGTTATGTGTTGAGGTGGTTCGTGGTAAGCAATATGGATTTGAACCTGCTTAAGGTATTCGTCGCCGTGTATCGTCACCGTTCGATTACATTGGCCGCAGAAGAAATTGGAATGACGCAACCCGGCGTTAGCGGGCTTCTCAAGCGCTTGCATCATCAACTAGGAGTACAATTGTTTGTCCGTTCTGGCCGTGGTATCGCGCCTACGCACCAGGCACAAGAGTTAATGAGGCAGATTGAACCGGCTCTTACTCAAATTCACAATGCGCTTGAGGGAATGGAATCGTTTTCGACACAACATGATCGTCGCTTTGTGATTTATGCATCAGAGCCTGTTATGTTGATGCTGTTGCCAAAAATAGAGGCGGATGAATCACTGGGTAAGGTAAAGATTGAGCTGCACCCGACACTGTTGAGTGAAGAAAAACTGATCCATAGCCTTAATCAGCAACAAGCGGATTTGGCTATCGATTTTGCCAATTTCTCTGCTCCATCATTTTTATTTGAGGATTTATTTGCAGATGATCTGTGCATTATTGTTCGCAAGGAACACCCAAGAATTGCCAGTTCAATTTCATTAGAGCAATATTACCAAGAGAAACATATCACTTTGAAACTACGCCGGGAGAATGCTTACCTCGCGGATTATTTCACCGTAGAAAGTCTGAATGAGCGCGATATTGCTGCGGAATGCGATTCACTGCTTTCGCAAATGTCTCTGGTTTCAAGCTGCGATTGTGTCGCCGTCGTGAGCAGGAACATGGCGAAAATGTTTGCTGAGAAGTTGAATATTAAGATCCTCGAGGCTCCTTTTACCAACATTCCAATCCGCTATCGTCTAATGACTCACAACCGAATGAAGCAAAGTCCTGCCAATCGATGGTTGCGAGAAAAGCTCAAGTCGTACTTCACGGTAACGGTGTAAATTGCGGGGATGTATTGTGCCGGCCTATTTAGAGTAATAGGTGGATAAATTCGGCAGTTTCAGCCTCAGACTGCAACTGCCAGGTTTCATCATAAATGTTCTCACTGAGCTTTGGGCTGAGGCTAATTTGGCACTAATAGGCCCTTGGCATGGAGTTTTAGAAATGCCGCGAGTGTTTTGGCATCTTTTATTTCATTTTGTGCCACTTTGGCGAGGAATTCTGTTGGTGACACTTTCATAACTTCAATGACTTCATCCTCATCGCACTGGGCTTGGCAAGGTTTCAACTGGGTTGCTAAGAACAGATATTGTACCTCGTCACAAAACCCTGGTACGGGATAAAGCTCCCCCAAGTTATGCCAATGCCTTGCTTCCAACTGGCATTCCTCTGCTAATTCACGCTGCGCACAGCCTAAGATATCCTCGTTGGTTTCCAGTGTGCCTGCCGGAAATTCCAAGATCCATTTTTTTATTGCTGGGCGATATTGGTTGATCATTACCAGATCACCGCCTTCATCAATTGGAACGATGATGACTGCTCCAGGGTGCTTGACAGTGGTAAAGTTAATCTCCCTGCCGTCAGGAAGGGTATGCTGTGATTGTTCAACAGAGAAGCACTTCCATTGGCAAAGGGTTTTCGTTGTCATCATTCTATTATCCGTAATGTATGTCTTGACAGCGTATGGAATTTATCAGCCGATGGCAATTTGATCTTTCCCCCAGTTTTTTGCTCGTAGCAAAGCGCTGTCAGCTTTGATGTAATCAAGGCTGAAGTTTTGGTATTCAACTAAAGTGAGGCCGATACTAAGCGTCACCGAAATTTTCTGTGCATCGTCCAGTTCAAGTTGCCATTTTTTGATTTCTTGTAATAGTTGCAAGGCTATGGTTTCAGCATCCATTTGGGATGTATCAGGCAGTAGTAGACAAAACTCCCCATTTCCCATTCGAGCAAGACTGTCTGTTCCTCGGAGGTGATGGTTGAGACATTGGGACACCATGATTAGAATTTGATCGCCAACTTCCAGCCCGTATCTATCGTTGAGGTCCTTTAGCCCATCAATGTCAATTAGCAGCAAGGAAATGTCTTTCAAGTAGCGATTAGAGCGGTAGGCTTGATGCAAGTATTGCTCTTCAATACCTTTGCGATTGAGAAGACCGGTGAGAAAGTCTTTCTTGGCAGTATCCTTTACCCGCTTGATGGCTTCGTTACGATGCTGAGCCAGTAAGTAGGCCATAACCAGGACCATGGCATAGGCACTGATGTTTTGTAATGCTTCGTTAATTTGCAGGTGCTTCTGAATATATTCATCAGCACTCATGGCCATGTAGTACAAACCAAAGAGCAAACTGTACCAAGAAGCAAGTTGATGTCTGAGGGTAAAGAAACATAATAATGGAATGGTAAGTGCAATGGTGTTGTTCAGTAAATTTGACCCATCGGTATAAAACCCGTAAATGCAATTGGCTGTGGTATAGAGAATAAAAAGCCAAATGAGCAGATGGGGACTTTCCCAGCGTTTGTTCACCAACGTCAGGCATTGACAGAGCAGGGCACCTACCAGAGCTTGGCTTGTTAACCACAAAGAGTTTGTCGAGACAAAATACGAGAAGGCAATAATAAGAAAAATAATGCCGGCAACAGGGAATAAGATAGACAACTGTCTTTTTAGCGTTTCTTTGCTGAGTTCGATATAGGCGTGATTATCAGATTGCAGCTGGTGGCTCTTAAAAACCATACTCATGGTAGAAGGTTATCCTTAGGTAAAACAATACTCCAGCCAATACGCAACTATGCGCAATGGCCGGATAAGCTTAATCTAAGGTGCGAGTCTTGTCTAATTTTTTGACGAAAAAAATGTAATTGATTGTTCTGTAATAATTCCTTGTTGAAATGCTAACTTAAGAATAATTTCAATAGTTTGGTGACGATTTTTGGCTGTTCGTTGGTAACTCCGTGCGCGGTTTCAGGCAACACGACGATTGCTGAGTTCAGGTGTTGGCTGAGTGCGATGCCATTTTTGAGGGGGAAAATTTGATCGCTGTCACCCCAAATTAACATTGAAGGTGGAAAGGTTGCGGTATCAGCAAGTGAGATTCGGTGTCTGTCTTCTACAAGTGATTGTATTAAAACCTCCTTTTCTTTTTTGTACGGAGAGAAATAACTACTGTATATTTGTTCTGCGACAAAATCTGGCATCTTTTTCGGCTCGTAGAATACATTATCGAACAGGCGTCTGACTTCATCGCGGTTGGTTGGTACAAAGAGCTGCTCAGGCTTTTCCACTCCGGCTCGACGACATAGCCCCTCGAGATCTTCATCACTAAAGAGTGGCCCTGGGCTGGCAATGATCACCCCTTTTTCAACTCTATCGGGTTGCATCATCATGTTGTAGGCGATGAAGCCGCCATAAGAAATACCAGCAACATGTATTTTATCGATTCCAAGTGCATCGAGCAGTTGCCAAATGGTTGCGGTTTGGGTGGTGAGATTTGGTGGCCCCATGCTGTAAGAGTCGCCAAACCAAGCCAGGTCCGGGGCAATCACTTGATAATGCTTGCTTAGCTCAAGCATTTCTTCTTTCCAGGTAGAAATCGCGTTACCGCCAAAGCCGTGGATGAGCAATAAGGGTTTACCTGTTCCGCCAATCCAATACTTTAACTGGCCGCCTTCTTCAAGGTTGAGAAGGTGCTCTTGGTAGCCTTGGGCATAAAGCTGGTGATGATCGTGTTGTTCTTTCCATTGCACCAACTCACAACCACCTAAGATAATCAGGGTGTTGAATATGGCAATGAATCTAGTGAGTTGGCGGTTAATAAGAAAGCGCATGAAAAAATCTCCCTTCCCGGAAACAGAACGGCGTTATTATACGCTGTTTTATTTATGTTTGAACTGAACGAATTATTGCTTGCAAATTGCACAGGTAATGTGATCGTTACTTTATTTTCCATATGGTTATGATACTTTATGCCCAGTTTAACTAATATTGTTTGAGTAATTCCTCATTCACAGGGAGAAAAGCATGCGAGTTCTCGTCACCGGCGGTATGGGCTACATTGGCAGCCATACGTGTGTTCAGATGATTGAAGCGGGTATGACGCCGATTATTGTTGATAACCTTTACAACAGCAAAAAATCAGTGTTGGCTAGAATTGAAAAGCTGACTGGTGTAACACCTGCATTTTATCAAGGCGATATCCGTGATCGTGCTTTCCTTGACAAGGTATTGGCTGATAATGAAGTGGAATCGGTGATTCACTTCGCGGGCCTCAAAGCCGTGGGTGAGTCAGTTGAAAAGCCACTGGAATACTATGATAACAATGTTCACGGCACTTTGGTTCTCGTGGAAGCGATGCGAGCAGCTGGTGTAAATAGCTTGATTTTCAGCTCCTCTGCGACTGTTTATGGCGATCCGGCAAGTGTGCCAATTACAGAAGACTTTCCGACCAGTGCGACCAACCCATACGGTCGCAGTAAATTGATGGTGGAAGAGTGCCTGACTGATATTCAGAAAGCGTATCCTGAAATGAGCATTACGCTGCTACGTTATTTCAACCCAGTTGGCTCACACCAAAGTGGTGAAATGGGTGAAGATCCACAGGGTATTCCAAACAACCTGATGCCGTTTATTTCTCAGGTTGCTGTTGGTCGTCGTGATTTCTTGTCCGTTTTCGGGGATGACTACCCGACAGTAGATGGAACGGGTGTGCGTGATTACATCCATGTGCTTGATCTTGCTGATGGCCATTTGGCGGCGCTTAATCACAAGGGCAAGGAAGCAGGCCTGCATACCTACAACCTTGGTACGGGCAATGGTTTCAGCGTATTGCAAATGGTCAAAGCATTTTCTGCAGCTGCGGGCGTTGAGGTTGCATACCAAATTGCACCTCGTCGTCCCGGCGATATTGCCGAATGCTGGGCTGATCCGGCTAAAGCTAAAGCCGAGTTGCACTGGGAAGCTACGCGTACTATCGAAGACATGACTGCAGATACTTGGCGTTGGCAGTCTGCAAACCCGAGTGGTTACCCTGATTTGTAAAACATCATAGTTGTAGATAATACGCATAAAGCCCGCTATAGAGCGGGCTTTGTTTTAGTTTATTCATAGCACATGTTAATTGACGTTGTTTTCAAGCTGGTAAGGTTTGATGATATGGAAAATAACCAAACTGGTGATTGCACCTAATGTATCGGCAAGCATATCTTTTTGCGCATCCCAGATATCTCCTTGGCTTCCAAGAAACTCAACCCCGGCATTCCCTCCAGCTAGTACGGCATACCACCATTCAATAATTTCATAACTCGCGGCAATAGCCATGATTGCGGCCAAGGCAAAAACAGACGCCCAAATAGGTTTGCAAACACCTTTGCGAACCAGAAACTCGGCGATAGGGAAAGCATAAAGGCCGATAGAAAAGTGTGCGACCCGGTCAAAATTGTTACGTTGAGAACCGATAAAATCGTTAAACCAGTCAAATGGCACATTAGCAAAAGTATAATGGGCACCGATGGTGTGAAGTGACATCCAAATCGCGATCAGGATATAGGCCGTGTTAGAAAACTGGAAAAAACGGTAGGTGATCAGTAAAGGCGCTAAAATGAGCACAACCGGGATAATTTCCGCTAGCCATACATCAGGAAAGGCAGGGTCTAAACCGGACCAAATAATGATGTGAGTGACAATCAGAAAAGCAATAAACGGTACGGAATGGTTGCGAATTTGTGTCATTAATTCAATGTCCTACATACATCCATGTGGTGCGTGAAGATTAGCATATTGAAGGTAACTTTAACTGAATATCTCTATAGGTTTTGCTACCAGCGCGTTATCTGCATGATAAGGCAATAAATCTGTACCAATTAGATGCCTGCAAATGGAAATGTGGTATAATGCTCAGCTGACCAAATTTAGAGCTGTGTGATTACAGTCACACAGCTTGTACTGTATTATTCTTGCTCATAGTTGGGCAATTACCGGAGCATCATTTTGCAATTTAACGATCTTGGATTAGACCAGCGCCTAATTAAAAAACTCAATCACTTGGCGTTCGATAAACCAACTGAAATTCAAAAAGCAGCAATACCTGTTGGCATTCTAGGCAAGGATGTCTTGGCCTCGTCCAAAACAGGTTCTGGTAAGACACTGGCCTTCTTGTTACCAGCTATGCAGCGTATGTATCGAAGCAAGCCTTTTACTCGCCGTGACCCACGTGTTGTCGTCTTGACACCAACCCGTGAGTTGGCAAAACAGGTTTTTGCGCAACTACGCACTCTGAATGCGGGTACGCCGTATGATGGCGCTCTGATCGTTGGTGGCGAAAATTTCAACGATCAGGTTAAAGAGCTACGTAAGGACCCAATGTTTGTGATTGCGACGCCAGGCCGCCTGGCGGACCACCTAGAGCACCGCAGTACTTACCTGGATGGCTTGGAAATGCTCATTCTTGATGAAGCCGACCGTATGCTTGACCTGGGGTTTGAGGCTCAGTTGCGCCGTATTCATGAAGCGGCAAATCACCGTCGTCGACAAACCATGATGTTCTCAGCAACGCTAGACCATACCGATGTAGTCAGTATTGCCAGCGATATGCTCAATGCGCCAAAACGTATTTCAATTGGTCATTCGGCAGAAGAGCATACCGATATCACTCAGCGCTTCTTACTTTGTGATCACCTCGATCATAAGCAAGCGCTGCTTGATAAGATTCTGGAAACAGAAAACTATAATCAGGTGATTATCTTTACGGCTACCCGCGCTGATACCGATCGCCTGACCAAAGAGTTGAATGAGCGTAAATTGAAAGCCGTAGCGTTGAGTGGTGATATGAACCAGACCCAACGTAACGCAATCATGAGCCAGTTTGAGCGCGACTGCCACAAAATTCTGGTGACAACAGACGTGGCTTCTCGTGGTTTGGACATTGAAAAAGTGTCGCATGTAATTAACTTCGATATGCCTAAGCATGCTGAAGAGTATGTGCACCGGATCGGGCGTACCGGCCGTGCTGGTAACAAAGGGGATGCCATTTCCCTTGTGGGCCCTAAAGACTGGAAGAGCTTCAAGAATGTGGAAGCCTTCTTGCAGCAATCTATCAGCTTCACCACGATTGAAGGTTTGGAAGGTAAGTTCAAAGGCCTGAAACCTGCGCCGAAGAAAAAGTTTGCCAAGAAGAAGCCAACGGCGGCTAAGCAGCAGGACAAGAAGACCCAGGCTAAACCACAGGCCAAGAAGAAGATGGACAAACGCTTCTACGATAACATGGCTGTCGGTGATAATGTCTTTATCCCGAAAAAGAAAAAGCCTGTAAGCCCTTCTTCTGAAGACTGATCCCGGTTTTAGCGATATCAAAGAGAATGCCAGTCAAATGACTGGCATTTTTTATGGCTATAGCTTTGAACTATGGGCTGTAGATTTATGCTGATGGCTGCTGCAGGTGATCCACAAGGGCTTTCATGAACCTTGCTGCCTCGCCGCCGGTACATGCGCGATGGTCAAATGTCATCGAGAGGGGGAGGGCTTTGACGGCTTTTACTTCTCCTTGCTCGAGTACCAGTTTTTCAATGACCCGGCCGGCCCCAATAATCGCAACTTGTGGCGGGGTCACCACTGGCGTGGCGAAGATGCCCGCGATGGCACCGAAATTGGACAGCGTGATGGTTGCATGCTGCAGTTGCTCCCGGCCTATTTTCCGTTCACGTATGCCAGCCACCGTTTTGTCGACCCACAGCCTGATCCCATTGCTATTGTATTCATCGGCATTGCGAAGCACGGGGACATAAAGGCCGTGTTTGCTATCGACGGCAATACCAATATTGACTGTGTGGTGCAGACAGCGGGTCATGGTTTCCGCATCGAACCAAGCATTGAGAGCCGGCTCTTTTTTGCAGGCGTTGACGATGGCTTGTACTAGGCGGCAGGTGATGTCTTGCTGTGGCTGCCATGCCGCGAGGCTGGCCTCTTCTGTTATGGTTACTGCGGCAATATTATGGTGGGACTCCGCCATGGCACCGACCATGCTCCGGCGAGCTCCTTTTAGCACTTCTGTTCCGGGTAACTGCTTGTCACAGGCGTTGTAGACATCTTTGTCGAGAATGACGCCATCAGGACCACTACCAGTTATGGTACTTAAATCAACGCCCAATTTTTGGGCTAAAAGGCGTGCAGATGGCATTGCGCTTAGGGGATGTTCGGATTTTTCCAGTTGCGAGCTTCCAACCCAGAACTCATCGACATTAATATCATGGCTGTCTTGGGCAACGGTACCGACAACGGTGGCTGCATCGTTTTTCTGCGGGCTAGTCTGTGGTCTTGAGGGGACGGATGCGGCAGATTCTTCAATTTCCAGCAATAAGCTTCCTATACCGATAACATCACCGGCTTCGCCATGGCGGCTAATGATTTTTCCGCTGCATGGGGCAGGGACCTCAACGGTTGCCTTAGCTGTTTCTACCGTCAATACAATTTGGTCTACTTCTACGTAATCACCGATATTGACATGCCACTGAACGATTTCAGATTCAGCCAGCCCTTCACCTAAATCAGGCAAGTTAAATGCTTTCATTTCCACCCCTCCACCAGCAATTTTGCCGCATCAACAATGTCATCTTCCTGAATCATGAAATAATCTTCATTTTTGTAATATGGCATGATGGTGTCTGTACCCGTTACCCGTCTCGGAGGGGCCTTCAGTAGGCACATGGCTTGCTCTGAGATGCGAGCAATAATTTCTGCACCGACACCGCATGTTTTGCAGGCTTCGTGAACAACGAGCAGCCGGCCGGTTTTTTCGAGTGACTTAATGATAGATGCCATGTCGATTGGTTTGATGGTGGCCAAGTCAATGACCTCGGCTTCAATACCTAGCTCAGACAATGCCTGGGCAGCCTGCAGGGATTCAACAACGCATGCCCCCCAAGTGACCAATGTAAGATCGCGGCCCTTTCTGAGTGTGAAGCAAGTATTTAGAGGCAATGCTTCACCGTTGTCGATAACTGTCGACTTTACCGTACGGTAGATCCGCTTCGGCTCAAAGAACATAATGGGATCGTTGCTTCTAATCGCTGCCAGTAGTAAGCCGTAGGCACGCTGAGGTGATGACGGGATCACGACACTGATTCCAGGGATGTGAGCAAAGAGTGCTTCGACACTTTCTGAATGGTGTTCCGGGGCATGGATCCCACCACCAAAGGGAGCCCGGAAGACGGCAGGGCAGGTCAAACGTCCTCGTGTGCGGTTACGCATTCTTGCTGCGTGGCATACCAAGTGTTCTATCGCTGGAAACACAAACCCTTGAAATTGAAACTCCGCGACAGGCCTTAAACCTTGAGTCGCCATACCGACGGTGACCCCGCCGATTAAGGCTTCAGCTAATGGAGAGTCGATAACCCGCTTGCAGCCATATTTTTCTTTCAGTCCAACTGTTGCGCGGAAAACACCACCGTTATCACCGACGTCTTCACCTAGCACAATAACACTTTGGTCATGGGCCATCTCGTAATGCAAGGCCATGTTGATAGCGTCTAGGAGGGTTACTTCAGCCATGATCACCTCCTTGCATGCGCATTGCTTTATTGATTATGAGATCTCTTTGATTAAGCAGATCCTCGCTCAGTTGTTCATAGAGAAAGTCAAAGGCAGATTCTGGTGCCTGCGGTGTAATGCCGAGATAATTATCAACGACTTTTTCTATCACCTCTTTGCAGTGAACTTGCCAATTAATGTCATCTTGTTCAGACCAAGCTCCCTGTTCAATCAGGAAGGATTTGAGGCGTTTGATAGGTTCAAACTCCCAGGCTTGTTGAAGTTCATCTTCGCTGCGGTATCGAGACGCATCATCCGCCGTAGTGTGATCACTAAGGCGATAACTAACCGCTTCAATGAGAGTGGCCCCTTTGCCTTTTCGGGCATGTTCCAGTGACTTTGCGATAACATCAAACATGGCGACCACATCATTGCCGTCCACGGTTATTCCTTCAATACCGGCTCCTTTGGCTTTGTCTGAAAGCAGCTCAGCCCCACACTGAATTGATCTAGGAACTGAAATTGCCCACTGATTGTTGTTGATGACGAATACCAGCGGGATGTTCCACGCTCCGGCGCAATTTAACGATTCAAGGAAGTCGCCTTTAGAGGTAGCACCATCACCACAGGTAACTAGTGCAACATGGTGATTGCCTTGAATTTTAAGAGCGGCGGCAACACCGACGGCATGAGTGCATTGAGTTGCTATAGGTACGCAAAAAGGGAGGTCTCGGCAATGTTCCCCATCGGGTGAAAAGTCACTGCCACGTTCGTCACCCCCCCAGTATTGGAGGTTTTTTTCCATTCCGATACCGCGTGCCCACATGGCCGGCAGGTCACGATAGTAGGGGATAAATACATCAGTTTTTTTCAAGGCCCGTCCAATGGCAATACCTATTGCCTCAGACCCTAGGTGAGATGGGTAAGTTCCCAGTTTACCCGTGCGTTGAAGCGCGACTGCTTTGTTGTCGTAGCTGCGGGTTAATACCATGTCACAATAGAAACCTTTCAGGGTCATTAAATCAGCCCATTCAGGGAGCGGATTAACCAACTTACCATGGTGATCGATGAATCGATGCATCGGCATAGCCAGAACATTCATCTTTAGCTCCTTCTGGTGCTGCCTCAAAAGAGGCGGACAGCAAATTGGAGAACGTGCCATTGAGAGAATGAAGAAAAGTATCGTTAACGGGTGAGGCGACGTTCAATAGTACTAAGTGTAATCAAAATGTTAACATTCGCAGGTGGTCAGATTGTTTGGAAGAGTAAACTTATCGGTACACTTGAGTACATTGTCAATAAAGGAGAGTTTGTGACCGTGTTTTAGTGTTAAGACTTGTACGCAGAAAATTCCAGAGTACCGATGCGATCGCACATACTTACCCAATGGCATGCACGCTGTGTGTTCAATGCATTCATGGCGAATTGATCTGATAAGCGCTTATTACAGGGGCGATTTATGAAATGGTATACTAGCCTGGCCGCGATGATAGTAATGTCTGCCTGCTCGTCACAGGCAAATGTAAGTGAAATTGCCCAGCAGAAGACCCAGTTTATCAAAGATGAATGCTATCGAAATGATGCTGGCTCGCTGAATGATGCCTTTCAAGTGTTCATGTCTGACAGGCAAGAGGAGTTGGGCGGTTTACGTTCAACCCTAAGCAACGATAATTATGAGCAACTGGATTACGCATTGAAGCACTTTGTCACTTACTGGGAGCAACTTCAGACCGAAAGAAACTTGGCCTGCGAACAACATGCGACTTGTGAGTTCATTAAGTTTAAAACACCTGAGTTGCAGAGTAATCGTGACTTTTGTGATGGAACTGATTTTGAGTATAGTGTCAGCAGGGCTAAAATAATCAATTTTTTCAGTGATATAGAAAGATTAGAGCTACAAAAATCCCCCTAGTTCCTGCTCTCTATCAATGACTACCAGTATTACCTGCATTGCAGGTAATACCATGTCGTATTATGACTAAATCCACTATCAATTTGATTACAAATGCGTAACTGTGCTAAAGGTATAGATGTAAACACGTGAACTGACGTATCATATTTAGCACCTTGCGGACTCAATAATATATAAGGAGGAAATTATGGCTATTAGCCGTAAAATTAGTAAAGAGCGTTTAGCACTGAAGTTATCCCTAGCCGGTACCGTTGTACTGTCCTCGCTAGGTATAGGCTACGGACTCTATGTCGGATCCAATGCCATTCTTCTAGACGGTATGTTCTCTTTACTTAGTATGGGAATGACAGGGCTGAGCCTTTATACCGCATATCTCGTTACTAAACCCGATGATAAGTACTTCCAATTCGGATATGCCCATATTGAACCGTTAATCAACGTCGTCAATGGCTTGCTCATCTTACTCACATGTATTTTTGCCTTTTTTAGTGGTGTGCAAACCATTGTCAATGGCGGCCAAGAGATAGTGCTCGAGCATGCAATCTTTTATGCGGTGCTATCGACAATCTGCTGTTTTGCGATCTTTTTCACCGAGACCTATATCGCTAAGGCAGAGCAATCTGAACTGGTGCGAGTCGATTCACAGGAGTGGCTGATTGATGGGATATTAAGCGCGTCAATTTTGGTGGGCTTTATTTTTGTAATGATTTTGGATCACTATGGTTATTCACAGTGGAACCGCTATGTCGACCCTATTTTGGTCTCGGCGTTATCACTGGCGGCGGTAGTTTTGCCAATCAAAGTGTTACGTCGTAACCTCAAGGAGGTCTTGCTGGTCGCGCCACAGGATGATGTGCAAGAAAATGTTGACCGGGTGATAGAGAAGCTGTCGAAACAATACCACTTTGATGCGTACACTCATCACTTTGCCAAGACAGGCCGTCAGTATGATCTCGAAGTCAATATCCTGGTAAAGGACGACACATATTGGACCACTAAACGACAAGATCAGATCCGGCTTATTCTTTGGGAAGCCTTATCTGATGAACTGGGCGATACCTGGCTTTCTGTCAGCTTTACGGGGCAGGCTAGATGGCTATGATTACAATCTGATGGAATATAAAGAGGGCAGGAATTGCCCTTTTTTTATATTTGTTGTTTCTATATTCATAGAAATATGTTTGCATTTCCAACGGGTTACTCGATTGAATCATCCATAACTATATCTAATCTGAAATGGAAATAAATCTAGTCAAAAATGACCTAGTTATTTTTTCCTTTTACCCGCAAAATATTCATTAATTCATCAAATAATCAATGAACGACTGCTAGAGTAACTGCGGTTCTATAGCAAATAGGTTTAAACCTATGTATTTTAGATAAATATGTAGTTTTAAATAGATAAAAAAGTATAGGTTTCGATGCATTTGGATCGAATATTATGCAACTTTTTAGTGCATTTTTTGCTCTGTTGGGGTATCTTGTCCCCAGTCTAAAAATTACTTCTACTGTTAGTGGTAATCTTTAGATTTACAGCTAGCATTCTGATGCGAAATTATTTCACACTTTTCGATAAATCATAGGTTTATGTGATTATGGAAACATTACTGGTAATTGCCTTCATCATTGGTGGTTTCTACATTATTTGCAAAGAAAAGAAGAAATGTGACAAGTACGTCGATCACTCTCGTGACTCTTTTTGATTGATACCTTTTAGCGTGATCGGCAGTATTTACGGATTAGCACTGCTTAATAATTCTTCTTATTGACGCTAATAAATCAAATCGCCCGTATATTATTCTGCTAAATGCTGCAGGATGAATAGTACGGGCGATATTTTAAATGTAATGGTCTGTTAAACTTGTTTTTCTAACCATTCTTCTCGAAGACGTGTGATACGTTTGTGTGTTTCCTGCCATTTTGAGGTCTTGACCAAGTCTCGGTATTCGCCAGTTGGTTTTTTTAACAAAGATTCCAAAGAGGGAACTTGCGTCTGCGGTAACCCATCTAACGCTTCAATGGCTCCAGTACGGTTATTGCAAAGCATAACCATATCACATCCGGCCTGCTGGGCAGCTATGGCTCGTTCACTATAGCTACCAAGAACATCAGCACCTTTCATATTTAGGTCATCAGAGAAAACCACGCCTTTGAATCCCATCTCTTCGCGCAGGACTTGCTTCAACCAGTAGCTGGAGCCACTGGCTGGTGATGAGTCATAATGGTCGAACACGACATGAGCCGGCATCATTGCATCAAGCAGATTTGCATCGAGCAAAGATTGAAAAACCGTCATGTCATGACGTTTGATGGTATCGCGTGAGTCAACAGGAGTCTCCAAATGCGAATCGGCAATAACACCGCCGTGGCCAGGAAAGTGCTTACCGGTCGCCGCCATTCCCGCCAGTTTCATACCTTTAATAAACTCTGATGCATATTGAATCACTTTTTGTGGGTCATCCGAAAAAGCTCTATCGCCAATGGCTTTGCAATCAAAGCCGAGATCCAGCACCGGAGCAAGGCTAAGATCGATATCCATAGCCAGTAGTTCAGCTGCCATGAGCCATCCGCCGTCATAAGCTAAAGACTGACCGTTATTGCTTTGAGCAAATGCCTTTGCCGGTGGAAGTAAGGTGAATTCTTCACGAAAACGTTGTACCCGGCCTCCTTCTTGATCAACAGCAATAAGGAGAGGGCGCTTGGCGGTATTGCGGATATCTTTGGTAAGTGCGCGTAGTTGTTCACGATCATGATAGTTGCGGGCGAAAAAAATAATACCGCCTACAGTAGGGTGTTGGATGATCTCGCGATCTTCTGCATCTAGCTCATAGCCAGCTACATCAAGCATCAGAGGGCCCATGAATTCTCCTTACGGATATTTATCTAATAATAACAACCAGATAATTATCCCATATAATCTGGTAATACCATAATGAACACGCTTAATTATAGGGAAAATTGACCGAGTTTTAGCAAAGCCAACACATCAGCTAGGAGCGTTTAATAAGAGCGAATTGCGACATTGCTAGACAATAACACGCGGTTTTTTGTTTCCAGTGGGAAACACTTAGTTTTGTAATGGTTTTCATCACTGAATATAATATTTGATAACATAAGATAAATCATTGATTATTAATTGGGTAGTGTGATATTCATCAATCTTTGCAATGTAATGCTGGTGGCTTGCAGTGAAATTGTGATCTTGCGCGTTTTAATGCTTTCTTTTGTCCCTTAAACTGTTTCCTTGATTGTCCAATTAGGGAAGTAAAACATGTCAACTTTGGTCGCAATTGCAATTACAACTGGAATCCTATCTGGAATATGGGGATGGGTAGCGGTATCTCTCGGTTTGTTGAGCTGGGCCGGTTTCCTTGGTTGTACCGCATATTTTGCTTCCCCTAAAGATGGCCTTAAGGGCTTATTGCTTAGCTTGGCGACGACGCTGAGTGGCGTGTTCTGGGCAATGGTTATTATCTATCTTTCCACTGAGGTAGGGATTGAGATCATCGGATATGTTATTACTGCGGTGGTCGCTTTCTTGATGTGTGTTCAAGCTAAGCAAGCATGGCTTAGCTTTATTCCAGGTACCTTTATCGGCTCATGTGCAACATTTGCCGCAGGCGGCGATTGGCAGTTAGTCGTACCTTCGTTGGTATTGGGTATTTTGTTTGGTTATTCAATGAAAGCTTCTGGTTTGTGGCTACAGCAGAAGTTGGCCAAGCCAGAGGGAAACCTAGTCACTGCCGAGTAGACATGAATGAATTGAAAAAATGCCGCAGTCGCGGCATTTTTTGTATCTGATTCAGGCTAAAGGCAAGGAACATAAATGCCATTGAATTCTTTCTGGAGCGGCTTTAGGAGGTTTGCTGCTTGTGCCTTTGGTGCAAGTACACAAACTCTCAACCCACTGTTAAGGAGCTGCTGTACTTGGGCCTTTAATGTTCCCTCGCTAAATGGCTCACGGTCAGCATCTCGTCGACACAAATCTACAAACGCATCATCAGCGCCCTCAATGCTATCCACGTTGCCAGGGTAGAGTACAAACTCTGCTTGTTGCATTAACCGCAAGGCTTTTAAGGTCAGCATTTCTGTTTCGGTACCGGTTTCTAGCAAATACAATGCAGCCTGTGATTTAGGATTGTGCTCGAGCAGCTCCATAAAAACATGTTCAAGTTCTTCTTTAGTTTTGGCTTGTTCTACGCCTGAGTGGCGGAAAAATAATTCCCAGAACTTGCGTCTTTCATCGACAGTCACAAAATGCTGTTTTATCCGCTCCCGCTGCTCCCCGGCATAAGAGGCTAACAACGACAAGTTATGTGGTAGCTGGGTTTCCAGTGTCTCCCTCAGGTAACGAACCAGAACCGGTGAGGCACCACCACTGGAAACCGCAACTTGAATAGGGCTTCTATCAATGATGGAAGGCGTGATGAAGTCACAGTACTCTTTATCGTCGACAACATTAATCCAGATACCAAGCTCAGTGGCGTCATGGTGGACTTGGTGGTTCAGGGCCGGATCGTCAGTTGTTGCCCAAACCTGGTAGCTACCTTCAAGATCACTTTTGTCATAAGACTTTCTTTTCCAATCTATATGTCCAGTGTTTGTTAACTGGGTTAAATAGCTGTGCAGCTTGGGCGAAACCACGGTGATGCTTGCCCCTGCTTTTCGTAGTAAGTCCACTTTTCTGCAAGCAACCTCACCACCGCCAATTACTGTAACTTTTCTCTGTTTTACAGAGAGGAAAATCGGGAAATAGTCCATTTTTTATATTCTTTCTGGGTATATGTGCTGTCTGTAAGTCTCTGACTTGTAGTGATATCTTTTTCTGGCTACTATAAAAACACAAAAATTCAAGGTTTGAAATAATTTGAAACACTTGGTTGGTGAAATTGTTTCAATACATATAACTGTTCAGCTTGGATTAAAGGCATAATGCTAGCTTATACAGCATATAAAAAGTGTTAATTATAAAACCCTTTGAACACCTTCAACTCACTCTAATTTAAGTAAAATGATTAGTCATTGAGCAATAATTAGAGTAATTGAATATAACAAATTTCAAGCGTAGTTTTTACATAAATTTAAGATGGTCGGCAATATGAATAAAAAACTTATGATTGCGACACTAATAAGCTCAAGCCTGCTTGTTGGTTGTGGCGATAAGTTGTCAGGTCCAGCGGGGGGAATGGCTCCTCTAGTTGCGGTACAACCTGTGACTGTGATTGATTACCAGCAGGGAAAACAGTTTGTAGGAAGAACTGAAGCAATTGAAGATGTGGCCATCACAGCTCAAGTTTCAGGCTACCTTAAAGCGCGTTCGTTTAATGAAGGCCAAGTGGTAGAAAAAGGGCAGGTGCTATTTGAAATTGAGCCTGCTGCCTATGAAGCGCGGGTTGCAAGTGCAGCTGCGGCAATCGCGCAAGCTGAAGCGACCTTAAAGCGTGCTAATCTGGATTGGCAGCGTGGCCAAAACTTGTTGCCAAAAGGCAGCATCAGCCAATCTGAATTTGATCGCCTGACCGCTGAAAAATTGAGCGCAGAAGCACAGCTCAAAGCGGCGAATGCGCAGTTGAAATCGGCAGAAGTCGATCTATCGTACACTAAAATCACCGCCCCATTTACTGGCCGTATCAGTGATAGCAAGGCCAGTATCGGTGATCTTGTTTCTCCTAGCTCAGGTGTATTGACCACCTTGGTTAGCCTAGACCCGATTCAGGCATCATTTAATGTGAGTGAGCGTGAGCGCTTGAATCTAGGTATCGATAACCTTGATGGTGCAGGCAAAGGACAGGGTGATGTCGAAGTTGTCCTGACCCTGACTAATGGTAAGCAGTACAGTGAACTAGGTAAAGTTGACTTCATCGGCAACCGAATTGATCTCAATACCGGTACCATTGCCATGCGTGCAAGTTTTGCCAACCCAGGGCAGTCATTGCTTCCTGGCCAGCATGTGCAAGTCTTCCTGCGTGAAAAAGAGCCGGTAAAACGTATCGTGATCCCACGTCGTGCTGTTCAAAGTGACTTGGAAGGTGACTTTGTCATGGTACTTGCCGAGGGGAATGTCGCCGAACGTCGCAATGTGGTTCTTGGCCCTCAGACTGAATACGGCATCATTATTGCCGAAGGTATTAACAGCGATGATGTTGTTATGACTAAAGGCCTTCAGCGTGTTCGTAATGGTGTACCAGTACGGCTTGAAGAAACAGGGGCGCAAGAGTAATCATGCTAAGTCGCTTTTTTATCCAGCGCCCTAAGTTCGCGCTGGTCATTTCAATTATTCTGACATTGGCGGGGGCGATTGCTGTCCTCAACCTGCCAGTGGCAGAATATCCCAAAATTAGCCCACCATCTGTCGGTGTAACAGCCTACTACTCCGGTGCAAGTGCCGAAACGGTAGAGGAAGCCATAGCCGATCCGATTGAAGCATCAGTCAACGGCGTTGAAAACATGATTTACATGTCTTCAAAAAGTGCTAACGATGGTTCATATAGCCTCAATGTAACCTTTGACATTGGCACTGATCCCGATATGGCGCAGGTCAATGTTCAGAACCGGGTTTCTCAGATTGAGTCTAAGCTGCCTGCTGAAGTGCGCATGGTAGGGGTGACGGTTAAGAAACGTTCGCCTGATTTGTTGATGGTACTGAACTTCTATTCGCCGGATGGTAAGTATGATGATCAGTTCCTGATCAACTACATCAACCTTAACGTGAAAGATCAGTTGGCGCGTGTTAAAGGTATCAGTGAGGTTAATGTTATCGGTGGTGGCGAATACGCAATGCGTGTTTGGTTGAACCCTGAAAAAATGGCTAACCTGAACCTGACAACTTCCGATGTCAATGCGGCGCTGTCTGAGCAAAACGTACAGGTTGCTGCCGGTCAAGTCGGCGCGGCACCGTACAATAATCCGCAAGAAGTTCAGTTCAACCTGGTAACCAAGGGCCGACTGCAGACTGTTGAAGAGTTCGAGAACGTTGTTCTTCGGGCAAACATTGATGGTTCAATGGTTTACCTGAAAGATGTTGCCCGGGTTGAATTGGGTAAGAAGTTCTACAGTGGTAACGGTATGTTCCGTGGCCAGCCAGCTTCAATCGTGGCCCTCAACCTGCAATCCGATGCCAATGCCCTGGAAAGTGGCAAGGCAGTGATGGATCTGTTGGATCGCATGAGCGCCGACTTCCCAGATGGTATGGAATACGAGACCAGTTACGATACTACCTTGTTCGTCTCTGAGTCCATCAAGGGTGTAGTTGTTACTTTGATCCAGGCAATTTTGCTGGTAATTGCCGTCACATATATGTTCCTGGGCAGCGTTCGTTCGACACTTATCCCTGTTGTTGCGATTCCGGTATCGCTTATTGGTACCTTCGCCATCATGTTGGCAGCAGGCTTTACCATCAATACGGTTACTTTGTTCGGTTTGATTCTGGCGATCGGTATCGTGGTGGATGATGCGATTCTGGTTATCGAGCAGGTCGATACCAACATGAAGCGGGATCCAAGCCTGACGCCGCCAAGAGCGACCTTGATTGCAATGAAGGAAGTAACGGGCCCGATCATCACGTCGACCCTGGTACTTCTTGCGGTATTCGTACCGGTTGCTATGCTGCCGGGTATTACCGGTATCATGTACCGCCAGTTTGCCCTGACTATCTGTATTTCGGTAGTTATCTCGTCAATTAACGCATTGACACTTTCACCGGCATTGTGTTCGCTGGTACTTAAGCAAGGTGGCGGTAACACCGCGCGTTGGTTCGAAATCTTCAACCGAGGTCTTGATAAGGTCACATTGAAGTACGGTTCTATCGCTGGTTTCATGGTTCGTAAAGCGGGCCTGCTGATTACCTTCTTTGTGCTGGCAGTAGGTGCCGTAACATTCCTATCGAAAACCACATCGACCGCTTTTGTACCGACAGAAGATAAGGGGATCTTGCTGGTTAACGTACAGTTACCTGACTCTGCTTCATTGTCACGTACAGAAGAAACGACGGCCAAGCTGCAAGAAATTCTTGCTGATGAGCCGGGTATTGAGGGTATTACCGTTGCAAACGGTTATGCATTCCTTACCGGTGCGGCAGCATCGAACGGTGCATCTCTGTTCATTAAACTGAAAGAGTGGGATGAGCGAAATGCAATGGCAGGTGACCACTCCTCTTTTGCGATTTCGAACCGCGTCAATGGCCGAGCTGCGATGGAGCTGCCAGAAGCCATTGTCTTTGCGATGGGTGCACCAGCAGTGCCGGGTATGGGCGCGGCGGATGGCTTTGAGTTTGTGCTTGAAGATACCTTGGGAAGAAGCCGTACTGATCTCGCCAATGTGATGGGTGAAATGATCCAGGCCGCCAACCAGCAGCCTGAAATCCAGTTTACCTTCAGTACATTCCGCGCCAACGTTCCTCACTACTATATTGATGTTGACCGTGTTAAGGCGAAACAGCTAGGTATTCCACTAACGGAAATCTTCCAGACGCTACAGGGTAACTTGGGTTCAATGTATGTTAACGACTTCACATTGTACGGTAAGAACTTCCGTGTAACTGTGCAGGCGGACAGTGATTACCGTGACGGCCTAGATGCGCTTCAGCGTTTCCATGTGCGTTCATCAAGTGGTCAGATGATCCCGCTAAGCACCATCACATCGGTAGAACAAGTGTTCGAACCCGATGTAGCGTGGCGTTACAATATGTACCGTTCGGCAGTGATCCAGGGTAGTCCGGCACCGGGCTATTCAAGTGGTGATGCGATTGCCGCGATGGAACGAGTTGCAGCTGAAGTTCTTCCTCAAGGCTACCAGTATGAGTGGACCGGTATGGCTTACCAGGAAGTGAAAGCGGGTAACCAGGCTATTTATGCCTTCGCCCTGGCGTTGGTGTTTATCTACCTGTTCATGGTCGCACAGTATGAGAGTTGGAGTATTCCGCTGGCGATTATCCTTGTTGTGCCTGTCGCGACGCTAGGTTCATTCTTGGCGCTAGCAATGACCGGTACTCCGTTGAACTTGTATGCACAGATTGGTTTAGTTCTGCTGATTGCACTGGCGGCTAAAAACGCCATCTTGATTGTAGAATTTGCCAAGATTGAGCGTGAAGAGAAAGAGCTGGATATCGATCAAGCGGCGGTCCGTGGTGGTAAGCTACGTTTCCGTGCGGTAAACATGACGTCTTGGTCGTTTATCTTGGGTATTCTGCCTTTGATCTTTGCAAACGGTGCAGGTCATATCAGCCAGAACTCATTGGGTATTTCATTAACCGGCGGTCTGTTATGTGTGCTGCTGGCAGGTACCTTCCTGATCCCTGGCTTCTTCGCACTGGTTCAGCGTCGTCGTGAGAAATTCCACGGCGGTTCAACCAAGTTGATCCCGCTTGATGATGAGTGATGTATCCATCGTCTGTTAAGTGAAGCCAAATAAAAAGCTCCCGACTGTGGGAGCTTTTTTTATGGTTGCCGTTGCCTCGTGATTTATGGGGCAGTTGAGCAACGGGTTAGCAAGTCTTACGGCGCAGCAGGGCAAGGGCGGCCAAGCTCAGCAGGCCTGACAGCGGAAGGCTACCGCCGCCACCGGAACCGCCTTTGTTTGTTCCGCCTTTATTATCAGACTTGTTGTCAGTGACTTTTGTAAATGGATCAACGCTAAAGCTAGATGGTTCAACCTTGCTCAGGTTGATTTCAGCTTTTGTTTCAATCCAGTTGTAATAGGTTGATAGTTCGGTATAAAGACCGGCTGTTTGAGCACCCGGATCACCGTTTACCTTGTAATTACATAACGGCCCGTTACTAACAACACCAATGACTCGCAGGCCATAGTCAGGGTCATTGACATGCGCAGGGTTTTGCCAGATTAGTGGCCCACCTGAGTCACCTCGGCATACATCTTTTTTAATGTCAGGAGTGTTGCTGTCGGCACATACAAAGTGAGATTCTTCATTCATCTGGTAGTTGGTAACACATTTGTCCATTGGTACCCCACCAAGTTTAACGACCATCAGATTATCAGGCTGATCGAAAACAGGTTCATGGTAACCCCAACCGGATGCGATAAGGTTCGCGTTGGAGTATCCGCTTGGATTCCAAGTCTGCTCGAATTCACGATTGATGTCTTGCTGCTCTTGAGGTGTTGCAATTTTAATCGGTTTCGCCACATCCAACATAGAGCGATCAACTTTGAGTAGAGCAATGTCATTATCCGCCTGAAAAACTGGATAATCTTTAGGGTGGTAACCCTCATGAACGGCACCATCGACAATTGTGAATAAGTATTTTTGCTCGATTTGGTCCGCGGTGCCATTTTTATTGCTGATAACATCAGTACCAACAACAACTTTGTCGCTCATTTCAGGAATAATGCAGTGCGCCGCTGTCGCTAACCAGTATTCGCTAATGACAACAGCACCACAACCCGAAGTAATTCGGTTATTGTTGTAGGGTTGAGGCTTAGTCAGCATTGCTGCTTGCCATGGCAAAAGAAGCTCTTCTGATAGTTTGCTAGCATCATCACCATTCAAAATACGAGTCTGGATCTGCGGCTCATTGGCCATTGCAGAAAAGCTTACTGTGCAGGCAACGGCCAAGGCGATTGGGCTGAATGTAGTTCTCATAAGATCCTTGATTTGTTTGTGCAGACGACATCAAGTTGATTTTATCTTGTTGTCTTAAATGGGTTGAATGGGCAGTAATTCAATTGAACGCTGTTTTTATGGTGGGGATGTTAATCGATATTTTTTATAATTCCAATCAAAAAATTGCTTTAAGTGATGCTTTTCTTTGTTTCTCCATGAAAGGTAACAAGAAAGCCCCCATTGCCAAGCAATGAGGGCTTAAGTAGTTACTTCTGACATTAACCTGTCTTTAGAGCACAGACTTTTTGCTGGTAAAGATTGGTTTAACGGTCAAGTCGACGGCGCAGCAGGGCAAGGGCGGCTAAGCTCAGCAGGCCTGACAGCGGAAGGCTACCGCCGCCACCGGAACCGCCAACGCTAGGGCCTGTTTTGGTTTCAGGATCACTGACCTTGCTGAAAGGATCAACACTGAATGTTGGGGTGTCTTGCGTTGCTAAATTTAGGCCTGTTTGAGCTTCAATCCAGTTGTAGTAATACGCCAATTCTGTATACAGGCCATTTTTCTGCGCTTCTGCAACGCCACCTTCTTTCAGGTGGCAGTATGGACCATTGCTGGTTACACCGATGACGCGCAGTCCGAAGTCACTATCGCTCGCTTTTTCAGGTACCTGCCAGACAAGAGGGCCGCCTGAGTCACCACGGCACACATCTTTTTTAATATTTGGGGCGTTGCTGTCAGCGCAGACAAAGTGCGAATTCTCACCGAGTGGGTAGTCGGCGTCACAGTCGTCCATTGGAATGCCGCCTAATTTTACGACCATTAGCTCATTGGGTTGGTCAAATTTGGGCTGGGTATACCCCCATCCAGAGGCAATGAGGTTGGCCTTGGAAAAACCACTTGGGTTCCAGGTATTGGCAAATTGGTTATTGGCTGCTTCTTGTTCTTGTGGGGTTGCTATTTTGATCGGCTTAGCAACTTCGAGCATTGAACGATCAACCTTCAACAAGGCAATATCATGGTCTAGAGCTGGGTTCAGGTAGTAACCGTAATGAACGATTTTGTCGATAATCGTAAACTTAAACTTGTCCGCGATATCATCAGCAGTACCACTTTGGTTCTTAATGACATTTGTACCGGTTATCAGCGTATTACTCATAAATGGTTCGATACAGTGCGCAGCAGTAACAGCCCAATAGTCACTGATGACGACAGCGCCACAACCTGACGTGATATGAGTCCCGTCGCTAAGTTGTGGCGCTGTAAGGAAAGCGGCCTGCCAAGGTAAAAGCAGTTCAGATGAAAGTTGACTTGCCGCTTCACCATTCAAAACTCGAGTTTGAATCTGAGGCTCTTCAGCAAAAGTTGGTGCCGTGAATAAGCAGGCTAACGTTATAGCAACTGGGGTGAATTTAATTTTCATAAGATCCTTTTATTTTTCTTTTAGGCTTAAAGCATGAGTTAACCATCAAATGACGGTGAGTTGAGGAAAAATACAATTCAGCAAGGTTTTAACTCTGCAAATGTACACTGTTTTTATTGGTGTTATGTTAAGCATATGAGGTAACAGTTCCAGTCAAAAAAGTGCTTTGTGTGATGTGGGTAACAAATTATTCATTACATCAATCAATTGCTCGGTTATTATCGGACGTTTCCTCGTGCTGGAATCTTTGATCTGATGCAAAGGCTTGTGATCTACAGATCGAGATTGTTCTAGTAGCACGTTATACTGCTCACTGATATTTGTAATAACAAAGAGTTGCAGTATATGACTTATAAGCACGTCATCGGTTTCGGTGTTGCGGGAAATTTTGCTGGCCATCTAGAGCAAGCAGGTGAAGACAAAGATTTTCTTGCTGTTGAAGTGAAGGAAGCCGTACAGCCTAAAGCAATTTTTCCATTTTATGTGCCGTCAGACAAGGCCGGTTTTTTATCTACCTACCCATTATCTTCTGAGGTAATTATCCCACCTAATGATGCTGACAATCTGCAAATTGAGCCAGAGGTGGCGCTGATTTGTGATATTGAATACCAAGAAAACCGTGTGGTAGCGCTAAAGCCGCACGCATTTGCAGCCTACAATGATTGCTCTATTCGCAAACCGAATGCGAAGAAAATCAGTGAGAAGAAAAACTGGGGCCCAAGCACCAAAGGGATTTCTTCACAGGTTATTGCTGTCGAGCATCTCAGTGAAGGTGGCAAGCTCGATAATTTCCGTATTGCTAGCTTCCACAAACGTGGTGAGACCATCTCGCGCTATGGTGAAGATAGTCCTGTAGTGGGCTATAGCTACTTCCACGAGAAGTTGCTGAACTGGATCGTTGACCGTATGAACCACCAGCAAGATGTCGGTCCTACAGAAAACATTGCTGATTTTCTGGCTGATGCGGAGTATCCATCACAGGCTGTTATCAGTATTGGCGCGACACGCTATACCGAGTTTGGCGAAACGACCTTCTTGAAGTCGGGTGACATCAGTATGGTCGTTGTTTATGACGGTACGGCTTACAGCCCTGAAGCGATTACCGCAATGGCTGAAAAGCAGTCATTTGAAGGGCAGGGTATTTCAGCGTTGGTTCAGTCTGTAGCCTAAATGTAAAAAAGCACTGTTTTAACAGTGCTTTTTTTATCAAATCCGCCAGAAAAGCTCTAATGAGCCGGTCGACGTTGAGCGATGTTTGTTCTCTTTGAATTCAGGCGTACTGGTTGCAAAGCTCAGACTGGCACCCCATTTGGGCTGATAGAATACTCCGCCGATAACAGAGGTTGCCTGCCAGTGCTTGACGTTGGTATCTGGCACTTCACTTGGGCGGTCACCTTCAATGGTAATGTCGTTGAAACGGTATCGTCCCTCCACACCGACAAACACAAAGTATCCCGAAGAGCTTGAAGACAATACGCCAATATCAAAAAAATTGCCGGGAGTGAATCCAGTTGTTCCAAAGTTATTGGCTAGGCTTTTACCCCAGCGAGCAACGCCACCTACAGCCAACTCGCTTTGGTAGTTACCGATATTAACCCGTCCAACACCGCTTAAATCATAATCATCCATGAGATAGGCCTGCTGGCGTGTCAGCAAGCGGTGGCCTTGGTATCCAAGGTTGAAGACCGCAGTATTCTCAATCTGATAATCCCAGCCCATAGGTTCGTCTGAGCCAACGATTTCATGAATGAATTTCTGGCCTTGCTCGGCAAACGAGTTGGGGCCTACGATCCCTATCATGAAGCTAAACTTATCGACAACCGTCGGACTGTATTGGTAGGCACTTGTTTCCAAGAACAGCAGGCCAGCATAAGGACGGTCGTTTTCTGGCGGCTCGAGTGCTTCAATATCTTCTGGGGTCCACATTTGCTGCCCAAGGGTCAGGCTCCAGCCTTGCTTGGTACCGTCGTTAAACGGGAGGTATTGGCTGATCTGGCGAATAGGTGTTGGCGCAGTTTCTGCCAGATCGGCGGTATAAGGCGAGTTGTACTCGAAAAAAACGCCATTGGTGTAATTTTGGTCTGTACCGACAATTCCATCGTTGTCCATGGAGAAAGAAAAGCTTCCCGCATTGTAAGCGAAGGCATTGGGAGCGAGAGCAGAAAGGCATACGAAAAAAACGGGTGAAAATTGTTTCATTGCTAATCCTTTGGTACAACAAACAGGATGAAGATAAAGTTGGATGTGCAAACGTATTTTTAGTTGTTGTATTAAACAGTACACCGCATACATAAACGTTCATCCGTTAATAGTCCAATGATATCTAAAGGAAGAGATTTATCGCTAGTGGTTTTAGCTAATAACCGTAAATCTTTGTGAATAACTGGTTTATATAAGGAAAAGGCATGTCAGCACTAAACATATCATCGCCATTGGTTTCGGCTTCCTGGCTGGCCGAACATTTGTCGGCCCCCAATCTCATAGTGCTTGATGCCACGTGGTTTTTGCCGGGTTCGGAGCGGGATGCGCAAAAAGAATGGCGGGAAAAGCGCATCCCCGGCGCACGGTTCTTTGATTTTGATAATCAAATAGCGCTGCCTTCAGCTCCTTTTCCGCATATGCTGCCTGAACCAGCACACTTTTCACGAGAGGTAGAGGCGTTAGGTATATCCGATGAAAGCCAGATCGTCGTTTATGATAGCCAAGGGGTTTTTTCGGCTCCTCGGGTATGGTGGATGTTTCGAACCATGGGGCATGATCAAGTAGCGGTGCTCGATGGTGGGCTGCCTGCCTGGGAAGCAGAGGGGAATGTGGTTGAGCAGGGTGAGCCCTCGGCCTTTGATATGGGCAAATTTGACGCTTGTTACCAAGCGCAATGGGTAATCGATGGTGATAGCTTGTTGCAACACCTTAATACTCCAGATGTCCAGGTGTTAGATGCTCGAGCTGCCGCCCGCTTTTACGGTACCCAACCCGAGCCGAGACAAGGCGTAAGAAGTGGTCACATGCCCAGCGCCAAAAGTTTACCCTTCGGCCAGCTACTCAAAGATGGCCATTTTTTACCGGCTGAACAATTACAGCATCGGTT
This sequence comes from Photobacterium gaetbulicola, assembly GCF_003025515.1. Taxonomy (NCBI): domain Bacteria; kingdom Pseudomonadati; phylum Pseudomonadota; class Gammaproteobacteria; order Vibrionales; family Vibrionaceae; genus Photobacterium; species Photobacterium gaetbulicola. The sequence goes on from NZ_PYME01000006.1 coordinate 208,038, forward strand.
TGATGCGGTGAGCGACGCGGATCAAAGGTTAATATTTAGCTGTGGTTCAGGGGTGACGGCTTGTATTCTTGCCTTGGCGGCCGAGCTTGCTGGTAGAAAGCAGCTTACCGTTTACGATGGTTCATGGACAGAGTGGGGGGCGACTTATAAATATCCTGTCGTCTGATTTGAGCTACAGGCACAGTCTAGACTGTGCCTGTAGTGTGTTATGCCAAGATGGAGAGAGGTGTCACTTGAGTACGGATACGTAGCCCCTCTCTTCGATTAAGCGCTGTCCTGGCTGAGAGGTAACATAGTCGACAAATTGCTTGGCGCTTTTTTTGACTTTCCTTTCTTTGTATAGCATCAAGAATGGGCGAGAAATTTGATATTTCCCTGATTCAAGATTTTCTAATGTTGGTGATACACCTTCGAAAGCTAGTGCTTTGATAGAGTCATCAACGGAACCCAGTGAAACATAGCCGACAGCATGCTTGTTGCGCGATACTAAGCTCTTTACAGTGCCGTTAGTATTGACGACCAGTACTTGCGGGTTGATGTCTGACACTGTCTGCCCTTCAATTTGCTGGGTAAGCCCTATAAACTCTTCAAAGGAAAAGCGTGAGCCTGAAGCACTTTCACGGCTGACGACCGCAATTTTCAAATCTGGACCACCGACTTGTTTCCAATTGGTGATTTCACCATGGTAAATTTTTTCGACCTGATTTCTGGTGAGGTTACTAACCGGGTTCTCTTTGTGCACCACCAGAGCAATACCGTCATGGGCGATGGTGACGGTGATTATGTCTGGGTTGATCTCTTCTGGCTTTAGGTAGCGAGAACTCATGCCCAAATCAGCCACATTTCGTTTTACTGCGGTGATCCCCGCAGAGGAACCAATCCCTTGAACGTCAATTTGTGTGTCTTTGTATTCGGTGGAATAGGTTTCGGCCAGTACTTCCACAATATGACTGGCAGATGTTGACCCCGTAATGGTCACGGTTTCGCTGGCTTGAACCGAAAGTGTCCAACTTGCTATGAGGGCGCACAAAGTGGCTCTGGTAAGCATTATTTATCTCCAAATTACACCAGAAAATGTTGGCGCTAATCTTATTACTGCTTTATGACAATTATGTGAAAAGTGCGTGCGAGGAATGAAGGTAAGTGGCTTACGAAATGCAGTGAACGTTACTGATACAGAAAGTTTGTTTATCGCGACGAAGAAAAATGTGCTGGTGTATGGCCTCGCAGTAGTGGCTGAGCCTTTCTTTAGATACAGAATATAGTCTGACGTTTATCAAGTGCTAGAAAGAAATAAATCGCTCAAAAGAGCCAAAAGAATATCGATAATGTGTTATGAAAAAGCTGTTCATACGTGTTTTTTGAATTTCTATGCGTTTAGTCATGTTTTTGCTATGTCATTGTTGTTCGGAATGTTAACCCAGTCCCATTTATGGAAACAAAGATTGAGCTCTGGCTGTAGGGGGAACTCTTTGATATATAAAGACTGTAACAAAATATTTCAGTTTACAACATTGTAACATTTAGGGGTTTGTGTCTATCATCTGTATAAGTACGAGAGTACAGGGATATGACAACTTGAGAGGTCGGAAATATGCTGACAATGGCAAGAAGAGCGCAGCCGAATAAAGCGCTAGTTTCTGAAAGGATTCAGAAATTAATTAAAGCGTTATCTAATGGTGTTTATGAACGCGAAGAAACCATAAAGTTATGTCTTCTTGCTGCATTGGCTGGCGAGAGTGTGTTTCTACTTGGCCCCCCAGGAATTGCAAAAAGCTTGATCGCTAAGCGCTTGATTCAAGCTTTCGATAACAGCCAGTTTTTTGATTATCTGATGACCCGTTTTTCTACTCCTGAAGAAGTGTTTGGGCCTCTTTCAATCCAGGAGCTGAAAGACAACGGAAAATATGTTCGCTTGGTTGATGGTTACCTGCCGACTGCGCAAGTTGTTTTTCTCGATGAAATCTGGAAGGCCGGGCCAGCCATTCTCAATACGCTGTTGACCGTGGTGAATGAGCGTACATTCAAAAATGGCCAAGATGTCCTCCCTGTCCCTATGCGTCTTCTAATTACGGCATCAAATGAATTACCTGAAGAGGACAGCGGGCTTGAGGCCTTGTATGACAGGATGCTGGTGAGGGTGTTTGTTAACCGTATTCAAGAAAAGCAAAACTTCAAAGCGATGCTGATGGGGGAAGGGCCTAGCATTCAGGATTTAGAGCCTGGCCTGGCGATTACCGATGAAGAGTACGAAGACTGGCAGTCACATATCGAGGATATCAAGCTATCTGAGGATATTTTCGAGAAAGTATATCAGCTCAAAACTATGATTGAGCAGCGTGCGGAAGGTGTCGAAAGTGTTGATGAGCACGAAAGTGAGTTGTATATCTCCGACCGTCGGTGGAAAAAGTCGGTTCGTTTGCTAAAAGCCAGTGCTTTCTATAATGGCCGCGATGCTATCAATCCGCTGGATTTACTGTTGTTGCAGGACTGTATGTGGCACAGCCCGGAGTCACGCCATGTGATTAGGGAAATTATCAGTGATTTTGCGATAGAGAAAGCATTCAACCAGGAGTCGGCGCAAATCAGTGCGGCCGATGCCCAAAATATCATTGATGAGGTCAACTCGGAAATTGCCAATGAGTTGGCCGTCAACTTCAGTCGTGAAACCATGATGCGTAAAGAGTGGTTCAAATACGATTTTAGTGGCGCACGTCGATATACGGTGAATCACAATTCACGCATGATCAAGCTTGTTATGTTGCAACAAAATCCATCGGTTTCCGAGCAGGAGAACGGTGATGGCCGTTGGGCCTATGTTGATGGTGATGACTTCGAGAAAAAGATCAAAGCCGGTCAATGTGACATCTATGGCTTTGTCAACAAGAATACTCACCTTTGCCGGCTACAGTTTGAAGTCGACGCCCAGCAGCGTTTGGTGATCAAAGATATCGCTAATCGCTCTGTGTTGGTGGGGATTGCCGGTGACAACGGAATTTCTCCGGAGCAGCAAGCCCACTGGGTCGCTACGGCGGAAAAGGCGTCTTCCAAAGTGCTTGATGCCGAGCATAGCCTGAAAGTTTCCCGCAGCAGCTTCCACGGGGCATTACCCCACAACTTTATCGACCCGCAATTACCTGAGCGTATAGAGCAGAGCTTATCGCAAGCGACAGGATCGGTGCATGATCTGAAAGTGATGGTTGATAAAAGTGTATTCCGTATTAGTCATTTGACTGAATACTTTGCTTAGCGGGAGTGTAAGTTATGCCGGTTTCTGAAGGTCTAAATCTTGCGATGATGCTATCGGAGTCCGGTATCATTGATAACGCGGTTCAGGAATTGATGCTGCATAAGCAGTTAATTATTGCAGCCGAATCTAACCCTGGCATCAAATCTGCGATGAAAAAGCAGATCATGAAGTGGCGGGGCCAGGTACAAAAGCGAATTACCAATGTCAGTGTAGAAGAGCGGTTTCATCAGGAAATAGAGCTTTATCAGCAGGCATGCAATTGGCAAGCGGATCAATTTATTGAAAATGTTGATGATGTGGTTAAGCAGTTGGAAGGACATTCAGCATTCTATTTTAAAGCCAAGACGTTGCTGGAGCGCGACCACCAGAAACATAATCCGATGTTCCAAAGTTATTTCTGTAGCCAGTGGCATAAGTATCTCACACTGGCACTGACTGAAGCTCAGCAAATAGAGTTGGAGCAGCACAAAGAAAAGTTGTTGGCAGATCTATATCAGCGTATCGAAACCATGCAGCATATGGAGGCGGTAACAGAAGCTGGGGATGAGAAGAAAGCAGGGCGGTTGTGGGATATGGCCAAGGCTAAATTGACCAAAACCGATGTCAGCACTCTAAAAAATATGGCTCAGTTTTTAAAGAAAAATAGCGGCCTGAAAGACATAGCTGAGAAGCTTGGCCGAATGGCGAATGAGGTTGATGATCCCAACAAAGAGCGGGTTCGAGCTGAAGATCTGAAAATGGTTGAGGAGCAAAGTGACAACGTTACTGATGATATAGTGGGTATCCACGAAAGTGATGATCTCTCCAAGCTGCTGCCGAACGAAGCGATGTTCTTGGCCTATCCTGAGCTGGAAGTTGTTTTTTATAAGCACTTGGTCGATAAGCGTTTGCTCAACTACAAGATGCAAGGTGCCCAGCGTAAGCTGCGCCGGGTGAAGGCATATAAACGCCAGACCAAGCAGGTTGAACAAGAAAAAGGGCCATTCATTGTATGTATTGATGCATCTGGCTCGATGAATGGATTTCCAGAGCAATGTGCCAAGGCGTTGGCCTATGGCTTGATGCAAATTGCTTTGGCTGAAGATAGAGAGTGCTACGTCATTATGTTCTCGACGCAGCAAATAACCTACGAGCTGACCAAGCAAGATGGCTTGAGCGAGGTTTTGAATTTTCTCTCCTATTCCTTCCACGGAGGCACGGATTTGGGGCCTGTTCTAGATCAGTCGATCGCGCTGATGTTGAGTGAAAAGTACAAAAATGCAGATTTGATTGTGTTATCGGACTTTATCGCCCCATCCCAGCCTGATGAGATGATGAAGCGCATTGCGAAACTCAAAGAAAATAGGAACCGTTTCCACGCTGTCAATTTATCGAAATATGGTAACCCTGAATTGATGACGGTCTTTGACCACTGCTGGTCTTATCACCCGTCAAAATTGGGCAGGCTTTTCAAGTGGAAGTAAGCAGCCTAGTTTGAAACGTTTAGTTGTCTTGGCTTTTTAGCGCTCTTACGAGCGCTTTTTTTTAATGTTCGGCAAAGTACTCGCTGAGAGCGTGACGCCAGCCTGGACTCTTTCGTATTCTTAATAAGGCTCGGTTCAATTTTTCACGATGAGGGCTGTTGTTTTCGATGATCAAGCCATAATTTTGTTTTTCGAATTGGTAAGGCAACACCGAGAGTGTTTGATAGTCTCCTTTTTCTTTTCCCTTTTTGATTAAATATTTCAAAACTGCATCGTCGGCGACAATAGCTTCCACTTGGCCACTATCCAAGGCTGTGAGTAACTTATCGATATCTTGGTAAGTACGGTGGACAATGCTGTGGTTAGTCAGAAAGAGAGAGGAGGTGGATTTTAACTTTGCTCCCACGGCGATGTTCGCCAAGTCATTGGGACCTTTGATGTCGCTGCTCAGGAGGCCGAGAGTAAATGTACTGGCGAGAATGGCGGTGACACTGGCAATGAAAAAAGTGGTAAATATGGCGAGGAAGACAGTCAAAATACGACCTGTCAGGGTTTTAAATTCGAAGTAGTTAAAGGGGCCTTTTGTAATAAATAATAGCCCGAGTATAAAACCTTCAATCATCTGGGCTTTGTTCGACCGCATAGAATAAAGTTTATCGTTAACCTTGTGTTCTAGTAAGTAATAGAAGCCGCCAACAAGGCTGGCAACAATACAGATGAAGCCTAGGACAAGAAGCAGTTTTCTATTGGTTATGATGTTCTTGATGGTCGACAGATGACCTTGTTGCTTAACCGCTATAGCAAGGTGGGTTTCATAAAATGAGTGTGAGAAATCGAGTATTTCTTCACGCTCGGGTGTTATGGATATACATGACACGCCGATATTGAGTTTGTTGTTACTGACATTATCCAACAGCTCACCTAGCTCATGATGGCTGAATTCATAATTCAGATTCAGCTCAGCCGCAATTTGTTCCCACAGAAAAATACTCAGGCCTATCGGAGTTTCTGTTTCACTTTCAATGACAAAAGGAGGGCAATGATAAGTGCCAACGCTGACTGATATTTTGTCGGAGGCAAAAGTTGGCAGGGTGACAGCAATAAGACTACAAAAAAACAGCCACAGAGATAGCACGGAGTGACAAACTGCTTGCATAGGGTGCCCTTACTCTACATAGAGCTCTAAGTTTGCAATTTGGTAAGTATAAACATCATGCAAGGTTCACAAGTTTGTCATTTAGCCCTGCTGCTAACTCTTCCTGTTACTCCTTCGTCTGTCAACTATGCTTGCCAATTTTAAGCGCATTAGCAGCGATGATGCTTAGTCAATGAAGTCAATGAGCTATGCTTATTAGCAAAATTGGTTAATACCTTAATGAGCACCAAGAGTTGGCTCGATGGCATTGATATCTGTGTTACGGCCAGTTTTCACGAGGAGGGTGTATGAAAGTGTTGGCGATGTTAGCTGCACTGAGCATCTGGTGTTTTAGTCAGCCCGTATTGGCACAAAATGTATGGGTGATTGAAATTTCCGGAGGTATAGGGCCGGCAACCAGTGATTATGTGTCACGAGAAATTGAGCAGGCACACAAAGAGCAGGCAAGCTTTATCGTTTTGAAGGTTGATACCCCCGGTGGCTTGGATACCTCGATGCGAGATATCATCCGGGCGATCACCACGTCTCCCTTACCTGTCGCTACCTGGGTAGGCCCTGCGGGGGCACGCGCGGCCAGTGCCGGGACATACATTCTGCTTGCAAGTCATATTGCGGCCATGGCGCCGGGAACGAATCTTGGCGCAGCCACCCCCGTTTCCCTGACTGCGCCGGGAGGTAAAGACCCAGATGACTCTGGGGGAAATCCGTTTGCTCCGAAAAAAGATAAAGAGCCACAATCCTCCGGCAGTGATGAAGACGGCGAGGCTGCTGATAGTGACGAAAAAGTCACAGCCAAAACGGCAATGGAGAAAAAAGTGATTAACGATGCCCGGGCATACATTCGTGGTTTGGCGAAATTGCATGGACGCAACGAAGAGTGGGCAGAAACGGCAGTCACAGAAGCGGCCAGTATCGATGCCGAAAAGGCGCTAGAGCTGAATGTGATTGACTTCCTTGCGTCTGATCTCGACGGGTTGATCCGCCAGTCGAATGGGCGAACGGTGATTATCAACGGTCTCGAAGCGAAGATTGAGCTCGCCAATGTCGCTTATATCGAGCGTGAGCAAGATTGGCGCTTCAAGCTACTGTCCGTTATTACCAACCCCAACGTTGCCTACATCTTGATGCTGATTGGTATCTACGGCTTGTTGCTGGAATTTTACAATCCCGGTGTCGGATTGCCGGGGGTGTTAGGGGGAATCTGTCTGCTGCTGGCGATGTACTCCTTACAAATGCTCCCGGTGAGCTATGCTGGTCTAGGGCTACTGTTATTGGGCATTGCGCTCATGGTCGCCGAGGCCTTCAGTCCGAGCTTTGGTATTCTCGGGCTTGGCGGAATTGTAGCCTTTGCTCTTGGCTCGGTGATGCTGATGGATACAGAAACGCCGGGTTATCAAATTGCTATTCCACTCATTGTTGGACTGACAGTCGTTTCGGCCTTATTTACCTTTGTGATCCTCACGCTCTTGCTTAAAGCAAGGCGCAAGCCTGTGACTACGGGGATGGAAGCATTGTTGGGGCGGGAAGCTGTTGTTGTCAGTGGTTTTCCTGGCAGCGGTCGTGTGCTGGTGGAAGGCGAGATTTGGCAGGCCAACTGTGATGCACCATTGGTTAAGGGTGACAGGGTAACGGTGGTGCAAATCAATGGCCTGTGCTTAGAAGTTAATCAACGTTCAAAATGAATCGAATGTGTTTGGTATCCCCCTTTTTATAAGGATAAATAATATGATCACATACTCATTAGCAACGATTATTGTATTGGTGTTCGTGCTAATTGTTAGCATGTTCAGAGTGCTCCGAGAGTACGAGCGTGCAGTTGTATTCTTACTTGGGCGTTTTTACCAGGTAAAGGGGCCGGGGCTTATCATCATTATCCCAGTCATTCAGCAAATGGTACGGGTTGACCTGAGGACGATTGTATTGGATGTCCCTACTCAGGATTTGATCACTCGTGATAACGTCTCGGTTAAAGTGAATGCGGTAGTGTATTTCCGGGTCGTTGATCCAAAAATGGCTATCAATAATGTGGAAAATTACCTTGAAGCGACGAGCCAGCTTTCCCAGACCACGCTGCGCTCTGTGCTCGGTCAGCATGAGCTGGATGAATTACTCTCGGCCCGTGACGAGCTGAACAAAGATCTGCAGGCGATTTTGGATCAGCATACGGACAATTGGGGAATAAAAGTTGCCAATGTGGAAATCAAGCATGTGGATCTTGATGACAGTATGGTACGCGCTCTGGCACGCCAAGCCGAGGCGGAGCGTTCACGCCGTGCGAAGGTCATACATGCTATTGGTGAACTGGAGGCATCGGCCAAATTACGAGAGGCCGCCGATGTCCTCAATCAGGCACCCAATGCGGTGCAGCTGCGTTATATGCAGACGCTGACGGAAATTTCCAATGATAGAACCACGACAATTGTCTTCCCGATGCCAATAGACTTGGTAGACAAATTTAGCAATGTGATGGCCTCAGCTAAGAAACAAGAAGATCAATAGGTATAACTGATGGCAAGGGGAGGATCCCGGTGTGGTTGTCGCCTTGCCTAACATTCTCTGTCTTGGGGATATTGTCATATCACTTCTTGCTACGGTGGCGATGGGCTGAAGCAAGAGAGAATATATCAGCGGTCTGCTGGTTAATTGCCCAGGGGCGCGTATTGTCGGTTCCAAGGTGGGGCAGATTCAAGTAGGATACTTCTCTTTTTGGCATCAGGCCGACTTTGACTCAAATAGAAAAGCGATATGGCACAAAAACATAAGCAGAAAGCGCCGAGCAAGGGGCTGCATCCTCGAAACCCTCATCGAGCCCGTTATGATTTTGACAAGCTAATCCAAAGCTGTCCCGAATTATCACCGTTTGTCGCGAAGAACCCTTATGGTGATTTGTCGGTTAATTTCAGTGATCCTGAAGCGGTTAAGATGCTTAATCGGGCCCTGCTGAGCCATTTCTATTCAGTGTCATACTGGGATATTCCTGCTGGTTTCCTGTGTCCGCCCATTCCGGGCAGAGCGGATTATCTGCATTATATTGCCGATCTATTGGCTGACTCTAACGGCGGCAAAATTCCCAAGGGCAAAACCATCAAGGGAATTGACATAGGGGCGGGCGCCAATTGTGTTTATCCGATCATTGGGCATCGCGTATATGGTTGGCAGTTTGTGGCTGCCGACATTGATCCGGTATCAATCAAGTCGGCCAGGTTCATTGTTGAATCCAACCCATCATTAAAAGGGGCGATTCAATGTCGATTGCAGAAAAACCCAGATCATATCTTTGCCGGTATGATCAATGACAGCGATCTTTTCGACTTCACTATGTGTAATCCTCCGTTTCATGCTTCACTCGAAGAGGCGATGGCTGGCAGTGCTAGAAAGGTAAAAAATCTGGCGGCGAACTCAGAAAAGAAAGGGGGACGCAAGCAGGATTTTCAGTGCAATAAAACATCGAATGCAATGAAAGGTAATAAGCCGGTATTGAACTTTGGTGGGCAAAAAGCGGAACTGTGGTGTCCTGGAGGGGAAGCGGCTTTTATTAAGCGCATGATCAATCAAAGTGTGGAGAAATCCAGCCAGTGTTTCTGGTTTACCACCTTGGTATCGAAAAAAGACAATCTGTCACTCATCTACAAGCAGTTGAAAAAGGCTGGGGCGGTAGAGGTCAAAACGATTGATATGGCCCAGGGGCAGAAGCTGACTAGAATCGTGGTTTGGACATTCCTGACGCCCGAGCAGCAGGGGGTGTGGCGCAATACCCGCTGGGTTAAGTAATTCCAACCTGTTGCAAAGACCCATAAGGCTTACATATTGGGATAATTTGGTCCGCCGCCCCCTTCCGGAGGCACCCAGGTTATGTTCTGTGAAGGGTCTTTGATATCACAGGTTTTACAATGGACACAGTTGGTGGCATTGATCTGAAATGCCGCCTTGCCTTCTTTTTCAATGATCTCATATACCCCAGCAGGACAGTAGCGTTGGCTGGGCTCTCCATAGCGCTCTAGGTGCAAGTTAATCGGGATTGAACCATCACTGAGCAGCAAATGGCATGGCTGATTTTCTTCATGTTGGGTGCCAGACAAAAAGACTGATGAGGCTTTATCAAAGCTCAATTGGCCGTCGGGTTTCGGGTAATTGATTGGCTGGTGGTTGGCAATGGGCTCCAGGCATTCATGATCAGGTTTATCGTCTTTCAGGGTCCAATTGAGCGATTTACGGAACCACCTCTGCTCGATGGCCGCTAAGGTTCCACCGATTAAGGTGCCAAAGCGATGGATCTCAGCCCCGAAATTACGGGAGTCGTGCAGCTCCTCGTATAACCAAGATTGACTGAAAATTTGGTCATACCCCGGCGTGGTCTGATGGAAACCTTGTTCTAGTTCGTGAAAAATCGCTTCTGCGGCAATCATACCGGACTTCATAGCCGTATGGCTTCCTTTTATCTTCGCCATATTTAGCGTGCCTGCATCGCAGCCAACCAATAGCCCTCCAGGAAATTGCTGCCTGGGCAATGAGGGGAGCCCCCCTTTGGCTATCGCCCTTGCTCCAAAGGCTATGCGATGACCTCCGGCTAGGTGCTGGCTAAACAAGGGGTGGTGCTTCAGCTGCTGGAACTCATCAAAAGGGCTGAGGTAGGGGTTGTGATAGTTCAGATCGACAATTAAACCGACAGCGACCTGATTGTTGTCGAGGTGGTACAAAAAGCTGCCGCCATTCGCGCCGGTTTGGCTGAGCGGCCATCCGACACCATGGATAACTTGGCCGGGCTTATGATGTTCTGGCGGAATTTCCCATAGCTCTTTAAGCCCTAAGGCATAATGTTGTGGTTGTTTGCCATGGTCGAGGTGGAATTGCTTGATAAGCTGCTTCCCCAAATGTCCTCTGGCACCTTCGGCAAAAATGGTGTACTTGGCCCGAAGTTCAATGCCGGGCTCGAAAGTGGCTTTTTGCCCTCCTTGTTTATCAAGGCCCATATCTTTGGTCAGCACTCCAGAGATAACGCCCTGGTTGTTGTAGAGTATTTCGTTGGCGGGGAAGCCGGGAAAGATTTCAACACCGAGATTTTCAGCTTGCTTTGCCAGCCAGCGGCATAGGTTTCCCAGGCTAATTATAAAGTTACCGATATTCTGTAGGGTCTCTGGCACCAGTGGCTCTGCAACGGTGATGTGATTGAATTCATTGGTGAGATAGCAAAACTTATCATCAGACACAGCGTTGTGTAATGGGGCTTCCATGCGCTCCCAGTCAGGGAAGAGTTCATCCAATGCTTTGTGTTCGAACAACGCACCAGACAGGATATGGCTGCCAGTCTCTGCCCCTTTTTCGACCACACAGACTGAGAGGGGGTGTTCATTCTCGTTGGCAAGCTGCATTAGACGGCAGGCTGCAGACAAACCGGCAGGGCCAGCGCCAACAATCACAACATCAAATGACATGCTTTCTCTTTGTTGTTCTGAACTCATGCTTCAATCCCTAACTGAACTGCGCTTGGTTAAAATATAGTCCAGTTGACGTAAACGTAAACTCAACTAGGCTCAAAGAATAAATCAATTGCAAGGCGTTAGCGCTTTGGTTTGATAAGGAAGTGCTTGTGAAAGTATATGTTGCGATTAAGCGTGTCATTGATCCTTACGTTAAGGTAAGAGTAAAAACTGACGGCTCCGGCGTTGAAACCGCCAACGTGAAAATGGCCATGAATCCGTTTTGTGAAATTGCGGTAGAGGAAGCGATACGGCTGCGAGAAGCGGGCCAGGCTGATGAAGTGGTGGTCATTTCTGCCGGAGAGGTTGCTTGCCAAGAACAATTAAGAACGGCTTTGGCATTGGGTGCCGACAGGGCAATTCACATTGAATGTGATGCCGTGATTGAGCCTTTATCCGTGGCGAAATTATTAGCGGCTTTAGTCAAGCAAGACCAACCCGAGTTGATTATCCTGGGTAAGCAATCGATAGATACTGACAACAATCAGGTGGCACAAATGTTGTCAGCCTTGCTGGGATATCCGCAGGGTACATTTGCTTCGAATGTTGAGCTGATGGGTGACGGTGTCACTATTGATGGTAAACGAGTAGTGAAAGTAACCCGGGAAGTAGATGGAGGATTGGAAACGCTGCAATTGGCCTTGCCGGCAGTATTGAGTACAGACTTGCGGCTAAATGAACCTCGTTATGCATCATTACCCAACATCATGAAAGCAAAGAAAAAGCCTCTTGATGTAATGACCCCGGAAGCGCTCGGGGCAACAATCAAGAACCACCAAGAGGTGATTGAGATAATGGCGCCGAAGCCGCGTTCTGGCGGAGTGAAGGTTGGCTCAGTGGCAGAGCTTGTCGATAAACTCAAAAATAGTGCGAAGGTGATCTAATGCGGGTACTAGTCATTGCAGAGCATGATAATGAGCGCTTGGGTGGGGAAACACTGAAGGCGGTTGGGGCGGCTAGATCATTTGATATGGCTATTGATGTATTGGTTATTGGCTATCAATGTCACTTGGTTGTTGAAGATGCGTCAAATATAGAAGGCGTCAGCCAGGTCATGGTTGCTGATAAGCCAGAGTATGAGCATCAGCTGGCGGAAAACAGTGCATTGTTAATTTCCGAAATAGCCTCTGATTATAGCCATATCCTGGCATCGGCCACGACGTTTGGAAAAAACGTAATGCCTCGTGTGGCTGCGTTGTTGGATGTTGGCATGCTGTCTGATGTTATCGCTATAGAAAGTGAGGATACGGTTATCAGGCCCATCTATGCCGGTAATGCACTGGCAAGAGTGCGCAGCACTGATCCCACAAAGATAATCACTGTTCGTGGTTCGGCATTTGATGCGGCCCCGATGGGTAGCGGCCGAGCAGATCAGAAACAGTTAGATATTTCGATTGATAATAAATTGAGTGAGTTTGTCGGATGTCAGGCATCGGAAAGTGAAAGGCCTGAGTTAACCGCTGCCCGTGTTGTCGTATCGGGCGGCAGGGCGCTCGGCAGCAGAGAGAATTTTGCTTTGATCGAGCAACTAGCCGATAAACTCGGAGGGGCAATTGGCGCCTCTCGGGCGGCTGTAGATGCCGGTTTTATTTCCAATGATTACCAGGTTGGCCAGACAGGTAAAATTGTGGCCCCGGAATTATATATTGCAATAGGCATTTCCGGTGCTATTCAACACCTCGCCGGCATGAAAGATGCCAAAGTGATTGTTGCTATCAACAGTGATCCTGAAGCGCCGATTTTTGAGATCGCTGATTATGGATTGGTCGGTGATCTTTTTGACATCCTGCCTGAGCTGATTGAGTCAGTGTGAGTTGCTCAAAAACACACTTATTTGAAATCAATCGATGATTTTCCAGCCGTGCTGCTCGGCCATACAGGTTAGCGCGGCCATGTCCTTCCTATCTTCTTCAACCATCCAGTCAATAAATCGCGTGACGGTGTCACCCTTGCTGATGGTTTGATAGTAATACTGCCAGGTGTTGTTGGTGACGATAGTCGCCCCGGTAGGCAGTTTCAAATAGCCTTGCTGCAATTCATGGACGACCAGCATCAGATCGGTAATGGTGACGCCCTGGCCCGCAAAGCAGGAAGTTAAAGCCATATCCAAGGTATTGAAGGTTAGACCGTCTTTTTTTATCTGATCGCTTCGCCCATTTCGGCTAAGCCACTCTCGCCAGTCAGATTGGTCGGGGGTCGGGTGTAATCGAGGGTAGTTAGTGATGAGCTTGTCCACATCGATTGGCTCGTCGGTTTTGGTCAAGAGTTCAGAATAGACGGGTGCCAAGTACTCTTTTCTGAGAAAAGTCGGCATGTTGCTGCTTTGATGGACTTCAGGGACGTTATATATCGCTATATCATAGTCATCCTCTTCTAAGTGTAAGAGTTCATTGTCATGTCCCATACTGGACGACAATATAATGTTGACATCTGGGTTGAGTGACTTAAAAGAATGCAAACGGGGAATCAGCCAACGTACAGCGAAACTCATTGCAACCTGCACTCGCAAAGTGCCCGTTTCCTTCGTTTTCAATTGGCGGATGGTTTGGTTTAGTTCGCTGTATTGGCGGGTAAGCAGCAGAGCGATTTCTTTTCCTTGGGCTGACAGCTCCAGTGAGCGGTGGTGGCGAATAAACAGTGAGAAACCAAGTTTATCCTCTAACTGTCTGATTTGCCTGCTGACCGCACTTTGCGTCACATTGAGTTCCTCTGCGGCAAGTGTAAAACTCAGGTGTCTTGCAGAGGCTTCAAATACTCTTAACCCATTTAAAGATGATGGAAGTAGGTTGTGTCTTTTCTTCATAGGCAATTGTGTTCGCCACGCGCGCGGCTCAGTTTGAGATAACTCTTGCATGAGTTTTATGAATGCTAAGGTACTATAAATGTCGTTTGAAACACAAACATGAAGATTTTACATTATCCCTATCTCTGCAGTTTGATGGCCGTTACGCACTTTAAACCTACATTTTCTGATCTAGGTTTTCTCAAATAGGTCGCCTTTACCGTCACTGCTGAAGATCCTTTCTGCTTTTCGATACTCTAGTGTCTTGTGGTGATAAATGAAAAAATTAATCAGCCTGGCTGTGCCGCTCATCATTTCACAGCTGGTTGCGCAATTATTGGTATTTACTGATGTTTGGATGATGGCCCAACTCAGTATCCTTGCTATTGCCGGCGGTGGCCTGGGAGCAGCTGTCTACTCAATCGTTTTTACTGTTGCGGGCAGTACCGTTGGATGTGTTGCGAATTTAATTGCTATCGCCTACGGCAAAAGAATAAAAGATATGGAGAAGGGTGACGCCGAAGTCAGTATTTCTCTCAAAAGTGGACTGTTGCTATCGGTTATCCTGACCGTGACGTTATTGCCCGTCTTCTTCTGGATGCACGACCTACTGCTCAAAGCCGGTCAAGATCCTGAAACCGTCGTGCTGGCGGTAGATTATCTCAATGCCTTGAAGTGGGCGATGCTGCCGACGTTGATTCTGTTGGTTCTGCGCAGCTTGGTTAGTGCGTTTGGTGACACCCGCTCGGTTATGGTGATGTCAATTGCCACTGTTATCCTTAATGTGCCGCTAAGCTACCTGATGGCGTTTCATTGGGATATGGGGTTGGCAGGCTTGGGTTACGGTACCGCACTGGCCGCCTTCGTTGTCATGCTAGGCTATGGCTATTGGGTCTTCACCCTTGATAAATACCGTCAATATAATCCATTTGCCAATTGGCAGGAGTATCGTTTGGGTATCCTGGTGCCGTTGTTGGCGATCGGGGTGCCTATAATGATTGCGACCCTGATGGAGCATGCTCTGTTTTCTAGCGCGGCACTGTTGGCGGGGACCTTGGGGGCCGTGTCGCTGGCTATTCACCAGATTGCAATGCAATGCTTGAATTTGTCGTGGAACGTAGCCTTTGGCCTGTCCCAGGCAGCTTCTATTTTGGTTAGCCAGCATGTCGGTCTGCAAGAACCTGGCATGGTAAAACGCTATGCCAAACAGGGTTTGTTGCTGGTAACAATCACCAGTGCTCTATTTGGGGTATTGTTGATTGCAAAACCAGAGTTCTTGACTGTTGTCTTCAATGTCGAAGGTGATGCATTGGCGGAAGAGTTAGTCACAGCATTGCCCAGTGTGATGATTATGGTTGCGGCTTGTTTTGTGGTTGATGCTTGGCAATTGTCTGCTATTAGTATTCTTCGCGGCATGAAAGTGGTGAAAGCCCCGACGGTAACGACTGGTATTGGCTACTGGCTCATTGGTCTGCCTTCTGCCTGGGTGTTGATGAACATGTTTGGTTTGGAAGGTGTTTGGGGTGGTTTGGCCGTTGGTTTGGCTGCTACGGGCTTAATGCTACTGTTCATCTTGTTGCGTGAACTTCACAAGCTTGAAGGACGTGAAGTGCAAAGCCACAAAACACAAAGTGCTGGGGCTATGTCATCTTAAAGGAATGATATCCCGTTGTTGATATTGAAATCGTACGGAAGCTTTCCGTACGATTTGCTGTGTCGGTGAACAAGGAGTATACTTTTTATGTACGGAGTGTTTCTGTACTGATGGAGGTGGATATGGCAACAGCACGTTTGGACTTGCGCCTGGATGAAGAAATTAAAGCCAAAGCTGAAAAGGCCTCGGCACTTTTGGGGCTGAAAAGTTTGACTGAGTACGTGGTCCGTCTGATGGATGAAGATGCCAGCCAGGTAATCGCTCAGCATGAAAGCATCACTGTTGATGGTGATGTATTTGATCGGTTCGTTGATGCTTGCGATAAGGCTAAATCACCGAATAAAGCTTTGCTCGATGCTGTGGATTTTGCAGATGAAAAGGGCTTTAAGTAAGTGAGTTGGGCCAAAGAGTTTATCGAGCTTGATAAAAAGCTGCATGACCGCGCGTCCTTTGACTGCGGTGAACCGGAACTAAATACCTTCATTCAGACTCAGGCGGCAAAACATATGCAGGCAGGTATCAGCCGTACCATGGTGCTACCTGCCTTACTTCCTCTACCCAATCAAAAACGGCCCATTTGTGCGTTCTATAGCATTGCGCCGAGCTCGATTTGTCGCGATACATTACCGGCGGCAATGGCTAAAAAGCTTCCCAAGTATCCGATTCCTGTTTTTTTGCTTGCTCAACTTGCCGTTCACCACGAATATCATGGCAATGGACTGGGTAAAGTGAGTTTAGTCAAGGCATTGAGATATCTTTGGCAAGTCAATGCTCATATGAGGGCGTATGCGATTGTCGTTGATTGTCTGAGCTCCGAAGCGGAATCCTTTTATACCAAATATGGCTTTGAAGTGCTTTGCGAGCACAACGGGCGGGTACGGATGTTTATACCGATGAAAACTGTCGGCCAGTTGTTTGAAGGGCGATAATTGAAAGAATCGAAAGCCGGAGTGAAACACTCCGGCTTTTTTGATCAACGCAGGCGGAAGACGTCAGTTTGCTTGTCACTTTGTACTTCGGCAAAGCTTCTGATGAATGGTCCCTGCTGGCGTACGGCTTCTGGCAGGCGGTCAATGACAGCTTTGGCTTCGTCTTTGGTTGCAAAATCGCCGTAAATGACAGCATACCAGCGACCGCTTGAACTTTTCTTCCAGTTCACCCAGATTGGCTGTTGGCCCTGGATGTGGTTGATATAGTTTCTGACATCGGCTTGGCGCTCTTCGGTCAGAGCGAGCACCTGAATGGTGAAACGCTCAGGGTTGAGGTGGCCGTAGGCTTCCTCTGTGGTCATCTGGCCTATACATTGGCTGTCAGTGTGCGTGTTTTCGGTGGTGGAACAGCCGGCTAAAAGAAGCACAGCCAAAACTGCAAAAATTTTTTGCATTAAAAACTCCTTGGTAATAACCCCATACCCAATTCATTGGATATATCTTTTAGTTTTTATAAACGACAATTTTACCAATAATGATGAGCGTTTGTTTGACAATACTCGTCGGTAAAAGCGTGTTTGCCGAAGATGGCAGCAAAAGTTGCTGATTTATTCGGCGTTGACGGAATAAGGCGCAGCGAAATATTGCCAGGTGATTGAAATTGTATAGAAAATAGCTCGTTTGTTGGTTCGGTCTTCAGTTACCTTGAAAGTTAACACTAAGGTGTGACTATTCTATCTATTTTTCAGTATACTGTATATACATACAGTTAACTGAGAACGATGGAGATGAAGCTATTTCCTTACTTTATTGAAGGGGTGAAGTGCGGCTTTCCGTCACCTGCTGACGGCCATCAAGAGGAGCTCGACCTAGAGAGCTATCTCATTAGAAACCCCAATGCCACTTTTTTCCTGCGGGCGTCTGGTGAATCCATGATAGGTGCCGGTATTTACGACGGTGACCTATTGGTCGTTGATCGGGCCGAGCCCGTTGCTCCCGGGCGAATTGTGATTGCCAGGATATATGATGAATTCACATGCAAGCGCCTGATGCGCCATGACCAAACATGGTGGTTGGTTGCCGAAAACCCGAGTTTCAAGCCTTTTCCCATGCCCGAAGATTCAGAAATTTTTGGGGTGGTAACGCGCAATGTGCATAACTTACTGGGGTGAACGATGGCGGCATTAGACGGATATCGTGATCAGGTGTGGGCGCTGGTTGATGCCAAAAGTTTCTACTGTGCCTGTGAACAGCTGTTTGACCCAAAGTTGGTGAATAAACCGCTTGTGGTGCTATCTAACAATGATGGGTGCTGTGTCGCGCTTTCTCCTGAGGCCAAAGCGCTCGGTATCAAGCGTGGTGCGCCGTGGTTCAAAATTGAACGCGAAGCCAGGAAGATGGGGGTTGAAGTCAGGAGTTCGAATTATACCCTGTATGCTGATATGAGCCGCCGCTTCATCGAAGAACTGCATCGCTTTTCGCCTCATGTTGAGCAGTACTCTATCGATGAAGCTTTTGTACGGCTGGACGGTTTCCAGCTCGATGGGTTGACCCATTATGGTAAGGAGATCCGCGACAGGATTTATCAGCATTTGGGGCTGCCGGTCAGGGTGGGTATTGGTTCGAGTCCAACATTAGCCAAACTTGGCAATCAGGCTGCCAAACAATACGAGCAAAGGGTGGATGGCGTTATTCAAATTGACAGCGAACAGCGTCGCCGCTGGTTGCTAGAAAGGTGCTGTGTGCAAGATATATGGGGGGTCGGAGCGAAGACCGCGACCCGGCTGCAAACCAGTGGTATCACTAATGCACTGCAATTAGCCGAACAGAATCCGGCCGATATGCGCCGATTGTGGAATGTCGGGCTTGCCCGAACTGTGCTTGAGCTTCAAGGTGTTGCTTGTATTGACCCCGGCGACATAGACGAGAAGCGTAAGCAGATTTTATCGAGCCGCAGTTTTGGTGTTGACCTAAGCGATCTCGACGATTTGAAATCGGCTCTTGCATTTCATTGCCAGCGGGCTGGCGAGAAGCTTCGGCGTCAACATAGCCAAGCTGGTGTGGTTGGTGTTTTTCTTCGTACCAATCGCTATAAAGATTTGCCGCAGCATAATGTTAGTTGTGCGAGAGAGTTGCTGTGCCCGAGTCAGGACAGTTATAAATTTCTCGATATTGCGTTGCAGCAACTGGAGTCTATTTACCGACCGGGTTACGCCTACCAGAAGATCGGGGTGATCCTAGAGGGCTTAAGCGACGCCAACAATGATCAGTTCCAGTTTGATATGTTTGATGACAGTGCACTCGAAGAGATGAAGCGGCGTGATCTCATGGTTATTACCGATCAGATGAATGCTAAATTCAAAAATGGTGTAAAGCCGGCTTCTGTGATTGGCTCTACCAATTGGCACATGCGCCAAGCATTTAGATCAAACCGCTGGACGACACGGCTGGACGAGCTACAGGTCGCCAAGTGTTAATGGCGTACCATATAACAAAACTGTATGTCATAGAGTGAAAGCGAATTTCTGGATTTAACCAATTGGTTAATAATTACCTTCATTGAAACAGGAAGGTATGAGGTTGCGGATGTTTGTATGGATAGGCTTAGTATGTGGCATTCTGATCGCCTCATCGTATACCTCTGGGCTGGTAAGCGCAGTATTAGACCTTGCCGCATTTGTCATTATTTTAGGCCTAGGTGTACGCAGGGTAAGGCAAGGTAAAGTGGATAAAAAGGGAAGTGTGCGTCAGTTGAAGGCTGAGGCGGATAGCTCGGGCTTTATTGAAGAAGTGAAGCAGATTAACAGTGCGACAGACCGGCTGGACATTACACCGTAACGTATTGTGGCAAGCGACTAAAAAACAGCCCCTTAAAGTGAATAAGGGGCTGTATTGTTTGTGTGATACCGAAAATTAGCCAGCAAGCTGGATATAGGCCAGTGAGCCTCCACCGATACATAGCCATAGCAGCACACCCAGTAACAACGGCTGGATACCTGCGGCTCGAAGCTTCTGGATGGTGATCCCTGAACCGATCAGGAACAGACACACCACCAGGATACGTTTGGATACCGAGAATATTGCCGAATACATCGGTTGAAAACCAGGTAGTAGGTAGGCAATGCCAATTGCCAAGCAATAGAACACAATAAAGAAAGGCACACCGATTTTTTTACTGTTACCCTTGAACATCAGAGCGCTGAGGAAGGCAATTGGAATGATCCATAGCGCACGGGCAAGCTTCAACGTGGTTGCTGTTTTCAGTGCCTCGTCCCCGTAGGCACCAGCAGCACCCACAACCGACGATGTATCATGAATTGCAATTGCTGCCCATGTGCCGAAAGCATGTTGGCTCATTTCCAAGTAATGGCCAATGACAGGGAAGATAAACAATGCAATCGCATTCAGGACAAAAACCGTGGCCAGTGCTAAAGAGGTTTGGTCGTCTTTGGCATTAATGGCCGGTGCAACCGCCGCAATAGCACTGCCGCCGCAGATGGCTGTGCCTGAGGCAATAAGGTGACCCGTTTTCTGTTCTATACGCAGTAATTTAGTGAGTACATAGCCCAGTAGCAAAGTACAAAAGATCGAGGCAATGATAAGGCCCAGGCCTTGTTTGCTTGCTTCTATTGCCTGATCTAGCTGGATACCAAAACCAAGTCCAATGATGGAGTAAGAGAGGAGTTTCTTAGTCAGTGCAGCCAAATTAAATTGTGTTGGGACCAAACCGAAAGTGGCAAGGGTGAAGCCTAGCACCAGGGCAACCGGAGAGCTGACAACCGGTAGCAAGCATAGCAATGCCACTGCGATGAAAAGGCCATCGGTCTTGGATAGTTTATTTAAAAGAGAGAATTTAGCAGACATTGGTTATACAGATGAACAAAACTTGGCAGGAGTATATGCGTAAAGAGTAGTAAGGATAATTATAATATTTTGATGCCAGGGTTAAGATCTACTTAACATATGGTTATGCAGTATTGAACCGATAGCGGTTAAATGTAGCAATCCTGTCCAGGTCATTTTTTAATCCACCTGCCAGATGGATCCTGATAATAATGACCAGGTGCGGTTTTATCGACGGCTTTTTTGTGGGCGATATGGCCAACTTCCTTGACGGTGAGCCCGTGTGAGACGGCAATTCTTTTGAAAGTATTTGTTCTGCGTGTATTCACCTCGGAAACCAAACTTTTTACCTGCGGTGACGGGCGGGCAGTAATAGGGGCGATAAGTCCAGTGTTTGCTTCACCAACAAGTCCTTGATCCTTGGCTTGCTGAAGATCGAGAGCAAATGCACTAAATGTCAGGAAGACGGAAAGTAAGAACAGCAGTTTTCGCGTCATGGCATACTCCCTGCCAGCTTAAAAGACATCATCATCATTAAACAGCTCATCGATTTCCTTATCAACTTTAATACGAATTTCGTGTTCTATCTTGACATTCAAATTAACTTCTATTGGCTTATCAGAGGCAGTGACTTGTACCGTTGGGGTACAGCCAGATAGTGCCATAAGCGACATGACCGAAAACAGGGCGATAAAAAATGGTATATAAAACAGCTTAAGTTGGATATCCATTGGTTACAACCTTTTGTGGACCCTTACCTTTGACCTCGCTTTAGCTCAAAGGCGTGTCCAACTAAGTGATTTTGAGTTCAAGCGCAAAAATGCTACTTATCCACACCAATCTGCTTTAAGAACATGTTTTCCAGCTTTTTTGAATTAATCATGTTAAGTGTTTTTAGTAGTGCTGGAATATTTTCTTCTATGCTGAGATTCAGATTAATGGGTCGCCCGGATAAAACATCTGGGTTTCGCCCTTTAAAATGTGATCTAGCACTTAGCTGTCCTTCTTTAGAATAGTCTAGATTAACGATTAGCGAGTGGTAGTTATAATTTTTGAGAATCGTACTCACAACTAACAAACTATTTTCACCCGCGGCCTCTACGTTTTGATCGATACGGGATCCCTCCTTGTACTTGAGGATCCCGCCCGGGTATCGAGCGTGCAGTTTTCCACCTGCTATTATTGGTGCGCTATCCTTTATTCCAAATGGCAGCAGACCGTCGATAACTCCGGACATCTCGATATCATCAGCCGCAACAGCCTCAATGAGTTTTGGCAATTTTATGCCATGGACCTGGATGGGCACGGTGGGAATATTGGACAGGGAGTCGCTGGCGATGTCGTGAATACTGATGTCCCCACCCAGCAAATAAGCTTTGCCCCTATAGAGTTTGTAATATGGTTTTTGGCTGTCGAACTCCAGCATGGCATACAGGTTTTCCAATAGTATTCCTGCGTGCAGGTAGCTGACATGAAGGCTGATAGGTTGACGTGACCGGACACCGTGATTGGAGATGTCTATAGACAGGGAGACATTGAGATCGGCGAAATGAATATCATGGACATAACCACTTAAATTGTGGGTAAACAGGCTGATCTGACCTGACCATTGATCGCCACGGACCGTGAGATTCGCTTCGAAGCCAAGTGAACCCGAGTGTATATCATGATCCAAGGGCAATTTGGGCAGGTAATGCTTTTTCAAAGATTGCTTGCTGGAAAATGGAATATCATTACGGTGTAACTCTATGTTGGCTTGTTGCTGAGGTATCAGATATTCAATGGTATAGACAAACAGTTTGGTATGGCGCTTGTTTAAGATTTCGCCTTTGAAGCTCGACCTCACTGGATCTACAGTCAGTACACCATTAGTCATTAAACCGGGCAGGCGCTGATTATTTTGATTGACCGTGATGCTGGCTTGATAGTCGGTGGTGAGAAGAAACTCAGCCGAGTGCTCAGGCTTGATTGCTAGTTTTAAATCCAGCTTTGAGAGCACCGCTGACAGCTGACCGCTATAACGTTGCACGGGTAATTGGTTAATATTTTCTTTTTGCCTCATGGCTGTAATTTCAGCTTCAGAGGTACCTTCTGGGGTGATCAACTTAAGTGCAGCAAGGTTGTCGGCATTAACTCTGATCGGGTGGTTAACGTCCGTAGAAATAAAAAAACCCGTGGTTTTGTCAAGTTTGAAATCTTGCTTGATGGTTACCATCTGAGCTTCTATCGTGATGTTTTCGGCATCAGCTTCGAGCCATTCACCACTGTGCTCAATGCGTATTTTATCGATGATGAGCTGGGAATCATTGAGCTGGAATTCAATTTGCTCACCAGACCAATTGCCTTCAATCACCGACTGGATTCGACTGTTATGGATACTCACCGCAGGGGTCGGAAATAACTGTGGAACTAACGCGTTAATTATGCTTTTTGCGTGACACTGTATCGTTTCGTTGCTGTCGATAAAGGGTATGAGGCAGTGGAGGGCCGAGAAATCAAGCTTCAAGTTATAGCCTAGTTTGTCATTACGGAAGTGGAGTTGTTCAGTGCTTTTGTCCAGTCCTAAAGCAATACTGCCATCACGGTAGTCGGCATTGAATGTCAGAGTGCCATCGGTGTTGAGCTCAAGTACAGCAAGGGATGATTTCGATGTCGCATTTTGGGCCAATAATGGATGCTCGAAGGCAAAGCGATTGAGCTCGACATTGACCTGCTCAGGTAGAGCGACGTCGATGGTATAACGGACGTGCTCGACATCATGGAAATGGAGAGGGTCACTTTTGTTTTCGGGGCTGTCATTCTTGAAAGTCAGTGCTCTTTGACTGGCAGAGATTATGATAGGCTTTGTTAATTTTGCGCTTGGTATATCGTAAAGCTTGAGCCTGTCGGTGAGATCCCGGGTGTGTTTGAAGTTTGCCTCACACCGAAATGTTTTGGGTAACGGGCTAATGAAGCTGATGTCGGCGTTACAATCTAGCTGGTTGCCTCTTGGACCGATAACAGTACCGGTGAACTCTGCCTCTTCGAGAGTACGGTGCTTGATAATTACATCAATATCGTAAGGTTGTTCTGGTCCCAGAGCCTTGCCGATCAACCGTAGCTCGGCTTGTTTATCAGGCCTGTTGTGCCGAACCCTGGGAGTGTCCAATACCAGTTTGGCATCAATGATCAGGTTACCGTAGGTGAAGTGGCTGACCTTTAGGTGCTTTAATGGGAGCTGCGCCAAATTCGCAATGGCATGGCCTAAATGCAAGCCCTCATGGGCGTCGTCGGGTTTTTCCAGAAACTCAGGCAGCTCTGTCGGCTGGGCAAAGCGTAATACGTCGGCCTGCAAGCGCATACTCTGGCTTGGTTGGTTGAGGTCGACAGTCAATGCGATATCATGGCCTGTCTGTTGAAATTTATCTATTTCCGTTTGCCATAGCGGTGTCAGGGCGTCGAGATGGACGGCCAAGGGAGTTTTACCATTTTGCCAACTCAGTGAAAAATGCCCTTTGCTTAACTCGATCGGATAGCTGTTTTGGCCAATATCCTGGGGCAGAAAGATGTTGAGTTTGGCGGCATCGATGATCCCGGTAAGCGTGACGAATGGTTCTGTGGTAAGGACCAGCTGTAAATTGTTTACTAGCTGCGGCATGCGACTGCCTACTGTGTTTTCGAGGGTGACTGAAGCCTGCTGGCTATGTGCACTGAACACATATGGCGCTGAAAGATCTGTTAAGTTAAAAGTGGTGTTGCTGAAGTGAATGTCATTAATAATGAGGCCGTGGGGCTTAAGTGCATGTTGAATTTCGGGAGCTAACCGGACAACTGTATGCGGCGACAGCAAGCGCCAAGACGATGTTGAAATGGCACTTTGGTCATCTGAAAAGTGCTCGAGAGTGAGTTTCCTGATGGTAATCGCTGTTTTGTTTACGGCGATCGAGACCCTATCAATTTGAATGCGCTTGCCAATGTGAATGCCGGAAATCGCATTGATCTCTATCCCTTTCGAAGCCAGCCAAGGAGGGATGAAAACGGCAAGGATGACAATTGTGAAGACAAGGAAAAACACGCCATAGGTCAACAGTCGGACATAGCGGTAGCGGCTGCGCTTCGAGGGCGGCGTTGTGTTTTTTTTGCCTACAGCGTTATTCATATAGGATTGAAATTCTAACCAGCAAAAATGGGTTCGTGGCTATTTATAAGCATAAACGCTAGCTTGAAGCTTGGGAGAAATATTGTATAAATCAACTACTTCAACCAGAATTCAAGGCTGGATGATTCTACTGAATTGTGGTGATGGTTCTTAGCCAGGATAAAATAGTGTCATGTTCTGAAGTTGCTGAATTGCTGTGATTTTTTTATTGTTTTTTTGCGCGGGTTTACCTGATATCACAAAAGTGCAATAGGGGTGGTTTGCTACTATTCACTAAGTCTTGGTCTTGTAATGGCGTAATCATCTTATTGATGGTTTTGGCCAGGTTGAATGTTTGTGACAAACCTGAGACAAAATGAGGCTATCTCATAAAAAATCATCAGGATGTGATTATGTCTGACACAACTCCAATACAACCGAACTCCTCAGGCCCCTTGCCATTACACCGACTTATTCGTTCATTAGGCCCTGGCATAATGATGGCAACGGCAGCCGTCGGCGGTTCCCACTTAGTGGCATCGACCAAAGCCGGTGCAATATATGGATGGCAGCTTGCCGCTCTGATTTTGCTGGTAAACCTTTTGAAATATCCATTTTTTCGTGCCGGCGTTCAGTACACTATGGGGACAGGCAATAGTTTGGTTCAAGGTTATGATGGTATGGGCCGCGGCTATTTATGGGTGTTTACCGCGTTAAGCTTGATTTCTGGCGTCGTCAACACAGCCGCATTATTATTGTTCAGTGCCAGCCTGTTGGGGTACTTCTTACCGTTTAGCTTATCTCTGCCTGTATTGTCCGGCATAGTGGTTGTCGCTTGTTTGGTTATCTTGATGGCTGGCCACTATAAGGCGTTGGACAGCCTGTCAAAGGTCATCATGTCAGTGCTGGTCATAGCCACGCTATCAGCCGTGGTTATTGCTGCGGGAAAGGGGAGTGTGGCACCGGCTGATTTCCAAGCACCCTCAGCTTGGTCGCTGGCGGCTATTGGCTTTATTGTTGTAATGATGGGCTGGATGCCTGCGCCCATTGAAATTTCATGTCTAACATCGCTGTGGCTAAAGAGCCAACGAAAAGAACAACAGGTCACACCCGAGTCAGCGTTGTTTGATTTCAACGTCGGTTATATCGGTACGGCTATCCTGGCAATTGTCTTTCTCTCTCTCGGGGCGCTGGTATTGCATGGCAGCGGCACAGAGCTAAAAGCATCAGGTATTGGTTTTTCACATCAATTAGTCAGTATGTACGCATCAACGATCGGTGAGTGGTCGCGTTACTTGATCGCGGTTGTGGCTTTCTTCTGTATCTTTGGTAGTACCATTACCGTGATTGACGGTTATGCCCGTTCTCTGGCCGAAGCTCAGTCACTGCTTCAATCCAAACCGGTTGGTCAGCGTGCATTCCATAACGGCTGGATGTTGTTTACCGCGGCCTCTGCCATGGGGATCATCTTGTTCTTCAGCTCAGCGCTAATGCCAATGCTTGATTTTGCTATGGTAATGGCTTTTATGACGACGCCAATTTTTGCTTTGCTTAACTACCAATTGGTTTCTAAAACTGATTTGCCCAAAGCTTTACAATGGTCTAAATCGATGAAAGTGTTGTCATGGGTTGGCCTGAGCTATTTGTTTGGCTTCCTTGCTGTGTTTGTCTGGTGGAAGTGGCTGATGTAAAAAAAAGCCGGATACCGACAGGACGAAGGTATCCGGCAGATTCCACGTTGGCTTTTGGGGGGGCGGCTTGTTTACAAAGAAAAAGCCGCCCAGTTATAGTTATTAAAATTCAGGTTGTTTTGCTGTAAATACGGTCTTAGCCAACTAACGCAGGATCACTCAATTCCTCATTACCTACACTTGCATTGGACAAGCCCTTTTTCTTTGGGACGGTTAACTCGTGATTAATCTGTTCAATCGCGTCGATAAGTGCATCATGAACCATGTCAGATTGCCCAGCCTCTAGTGCATGTAATGCGCGAAATAATGTTTTCTGTAGCTCGGTGACTTGCTCATTGGCATGATCCAACTCAATTGATTCGAGTGAAATGAGGTCATTAATGTGCTTTGCTGAACCCGCTTGAGAAACTGAAAGTTGGCTAGAGATGATTTGGGAGGTGCATAACTTTAAGTAAGAGAGGGTTTGGGTTAGCGACTGCGAGGGTTTGTCCATCCGAAAACTCCTTGAGATTTCACTATGCTAAAACGGTTAAGGCATAATGATGTCCGTTATTGATAAGCAATAATTTGCACAAAATGGTTGTTGGCTTGTTACTTAACGTTTAATCACAATCTAAAGCAGTGTGAAATGTAAGAACTTGGCTCAGATCAAATTGAGTGTAAACAAAGAGTTATGTTGATTTTGTTTCAGTCATTTTTATGACTAACTTATCACGTTGGTATGAAAATTTACCGGGGATATACAAAATATTTTGAATGGTTATTCTGTGGCGTGAATAATGCGTGTTATTGGAATCGGATCTAACCCCAAGCTGTTTCATTATCTTGGGGCTATGTAAATGATCTACTCTTTAAGCCTGGTTTAGCTGTACTTAGAATGACGCCAGGTATTTGGCAATCTGGAGGATATCTTCATCGCTATAGTGTTCCATTGCTACTTCCATTGGGACAAATAACCCGTTTTTCCGCTTCTTGAGCTTGTAGTCTTGCATCTGGTTAATCAGATACATTTCCATCTGCCCGCCAATCTTCGGGTACATCGGCATGACCGGCTCGTTACCGGTCTCCCCATGACAAGTTGCACAGCCGCCCTTACCTGGTGAGAGGTATAATTGCCTACCGGATTCTGTTTCCACAGAAGCGAATGCCGAAACTGAAAGGCAAGTTATGGCTGCCACCACTACTTTCTTCATTGTGTATTCTCCTTGCTTAAGCATTGCAGCCAGTGTCTGATGAACTCGGCTTCTTGGTTGATATACCCGGAGTAGCGATACACTATTCGGTTGCCAATCACCACAAAACTGGCGGGTAACCCTTGAAAGCCAAGTTGTTGCAGCAAAGCCAAATCGGGTTCTATTGTCTTCGGTAGATGTTTGATCTGTAACTGTTTGAATCTAACGTCGACACTATCCGGAACATCACCCAGGTGGATGGTATCGATAGCATAGGTATTACTATTGGCAATACTGTCCAGCATCGGCAGCTCTTTTAGGCAAGGCGGGCACCATACGGCCCACAAATTGACCAGTGTGACAGGCTTAGTATTGCTTTCCCATCTTTGCGAGCCATCCGTTGCGATAAAGCCGTCTGGAGCTGGGCACTGGCTGGCGTTGGCTATCGCGGTTAGCACTAGCGAGCCGAACAAAAAGGCAATTTTATTCATCGAGGTGCCTTTTTAAGCTCTGGCCAATCTTGACGCCGCCCACGCCGTATCCGTATACATCGATCAGCTCGCGATCTGGGCCATAGAAATAGATGTACGCGGAGTGGAACACTTCGTAGTGGTTCGGCAAAGGGGGATAAATCGGTTTCCCCTCCAGTGAATAGCCAAAAGTGGCTTTTAGGCTTCTGGCCGCAGCTCGTGTTTGCTCGAAACTACCGACCAAGCCGACCATTTTGGGATCGAAGTATTTGACATACAGATCCATGTTTTCGACGGTATCACGTTTGGGATCCACGGAGATGAAAATAGGCACGACCGCGTTTTTTTTGTCACCCAATGTATGGACGGCTGTTGCCAAGTCAATCACGGTGGTGGGGCAAATATCTGGGCAACTGGTGTAACCGACGCCTATCAGCAGGTACTTATCGGGCCAGTTTTTTTCAGTAACGGTGCCAAGGTCATGCTCTTGTAGTTCGAACGTGAGTGGCTTTGCCACAGCAACCGGGGGCAGCATGCCTAGTGTTAATAGGGTAAGAACAAAATAGGAAACGAGTAAACGCATACCTGCTCCTTAGTGACAAATGGTGTTGGTGATCCCCATAACAATATGCTGGGGCTGTTTAAGACCGGTGTTAATAGCCGGCAGCAGTTTGTTTTGGCGTATATCGTAGATAAACAAATCACTGCTGTTTTGTTGGGTCGCAAACAGGGTTTTGGAATCAGAAACGACCACGACCTCGTTGAGGGGATGTTTAAGGGCAAGTGAGGTCGCTTTGTTTGCTTTGGTTAGCTCAAAGATGTTTAGCGATTTTTCGCTTTCGACAATCCCAATGGTTTCTAACCAGCCGGTGCGAATCGATTTGGGCGCCTGCTTGAATTGGAAATTATTCACTGTTTCTCCAGACCAAGTGTTGACGATCTGGGCTAGGCCATTGTCATCGACAAATATCATGTGTTCGGAATCAGAGCTGACGTAAGGGCGCCAGGGCTTGGCTGTCATCGGGTACGATTTATAGGGTGCCTCGTTAAAGAGATCCCATACGAAAACGGAGTTGGTTGAATGGTCCGAGACCAGGGCCAGCCGCGCATCAGGTGAAAGAGTCAGTGCCGATACGTTGCCTTCTCCCAGCTGAATGTGGGTCTGTTGGCCGTCGTGGTTTCTGTAAATCAGTGTGTTACCTGTTTTGGCTTCGGTGATGTACAGGTTATAGCCACCATTGTCAAAGTTCATGCTAAATGGTGACTTGATGCCTTCAATTGAGGCAACATATTCCTGTTTCAATGGCTTGATGATGTCAATGCGATCTTGGCTTGCAACGGCCAATTGCGCACCATCCGAATGGAAAACGATCGAGTGGGGCACCCGTTCTAAAGCCATTTCACTGTGGGTGTGCGTTATCAAATCATAGCTAAAGACTTTATTACTGACGCCATCGATATAAACCAGTACATCTTGCACGTCAGAAACTACAAGTTCGGTGGGTACCGCTTTGAGTTCAAGTCTGTCCGCCAACTGATATTTGAATGTATCAACGACGGCAATGTGTTTTGAATCGGCTTCAGAGATGAATGCCCAACGGGCACCGTCGTCATAGCGAGGCAGTTCTGCATTGCTACAAACAGCGAATACGGCTAGAAAACACAATGTAAGCTTGCGCATTAATAAGGTCATGGTAGAGCTCCTGAACCTAAGGTTGGCAAAAAGCCACCCAAGCTGGGTGGCCTGAGTCGGTTAAGGGGTGCGAACACAACGGCTGTAGAATTCCGTGTCTTTTTGCATCCCCAGGCCCGAACCGATCATATAGCCTTGCGCCCATGCTTCGTTGTCGGTGGTATTGCGCAGATCAAGCTGTTCGGGAGATTGATCTTTCTTGCGTAACCCCAGTGGACGAACGTGCAGGGTCGGGCCGGCAACATCGGAGGTGCTGGTCCAGAAAAAATATTTCACCGGGGTATCCGGGAAAAACTCTTCGTCGATTGACGGTGATGTTTTGTTGTAGTTGACGATAGAAACAGCTTCTTTGATATTTGGCAGGCGCCAGTCGTCATAGCCTGCCAGCTCGAGGTTGTTGCAGTACTGCAGTGAGTCTTCCCAGTTTCTGCGGGTATAGTCTATTTTCTGTTGCCACATACGGTTAGTGACTTGTTCTGTAACCGTACCATCAGCGTTGTCGACGTAACTCATGTTGTGATATGCCGCACCGTTGTCGGCGCGAACGCAGCGTACCAGCTTGGTAGACGCCGTGTGCTGGCCCATAATATGGGCGTCGGGGAAACCAATGTGCCAAGCGTGATCGGGATGATCACTGACAGGGAAGGTCCAGATCCCCGAGTTCTGTCGTGGCATATTCAAGAATGCATCCATATCAATAGCAGGGCGGAAGTTACCCATATCAGCGATACTTTGTAGCTCTTTCATCAGCGGGAAGCGCCAGTCGGTATAGCCGTCGAGTTCCAGGTTGTCACAATACTGCTGGCCTTCAACCGCTGTCATCCAAATGCGCGAGGCATCACGC
This sequence comes from Photobacterium gaetbulicola, assembly GCF_003025515.1. NCBI lineage: Bacteria > Pseudomonadati > Pseudomonadota > Gammaproteobacteria > Vibrionales > Vibrionaceae > Photobacterium > Photobacterium gaetbulicola. The sequence goes on from NZ_PYME01000006.1 coordinate 238,579, forward strand.
TCCCACATGAGCTTGGTGTTGTTATCTAGGGTCACCTTGCCAGATTTACTGATCGTATAACTGAGCGGGTTTTGAGGGTTATCAGAGTCCTCGTTCGGAATATCGGTGAACTGCTGGATTTGACCGGTATCTGGTAGCTTAAACCCTTCTGGGGCAGGCATGCCGATGCCGGTGATGAACTCACGGCGCTCGATCAGTTTTACTTCCTGGCCGGTGACATAGGCAATGATGTCTTTGTAGTCATCCTCTGAGTACATTTTGGCAAATGGCACCATCATTGGTGCATTGCGGTTGATTCGCTTGCCATCGCGGTAAGAATTCATCTGTTCAAACAGATAAGTCGGCATCTGGCCTTTGAGTGGTGGATAGGCTGCTTGAGTGCTTGCCCCCTGGTCGCCATGACACATCTTACAAGATTGGTCGTATTTTTCTTTGCCGCGCTGGAAGGCCTCGCTCTCAAGTACATGATCCATTGGGTTATACTTCATGGTGCGAGTGCTTAACACGATTGCGGTATTGGCCATATCTCTCGGGCTGTTCGCGTACACGATTTCTTTCATTTGTGAGGCAATTCCCGAGTGGCGCTCGTTATCCATGTCCACCCATTGATCGAAGAAGTACTGTGGATCAAACCCCTCGATTTTTGGGCTCAGGGTCTCCGGCACTTCTTCTTTTGCAGGACGGTGGCAACCGAGGTAGCAACCGAAAATAATCCGGTTAGCGATTTGTTTTTCTTCGGCTGTTAAATCGGCAATAGTTCGATTGATGGTATAGTCCTCGTAGCCATTGTCGATATCTTCTGCGGCCAGTAGTGCTGGCGAGCTCAGCAAGCCAGAGGCGATACTGAGAGAAAGCAGAGTCAAAGATTTCATTTATAGGCCTCCTACTGCCGCTAGTTCGCGGATTTTTTCTTCTTCACGTAGACGCATGTTGCGTTTCAAATTCGGGTGGGCGATGTCGAAGTGACAGCTAGAGCATTGGTAATCTGTGTCAGTGTCACGGTTGGCAAAAGCCATCTGGTGTACCTGATCGGAAACTGCAGATTGTTCATCGGCTATAGAGGCCCGATGTTCTAAAGTGCGGTGACAGTTTTCACAACCGGAATCGAAAACAAATTCTGTACGCTTTTCATGGTTAGCCTGGTAATCAAGGGCATCCATTCCCTTTACATATTCACCCCACAGATGGCGCATGCCCGATGTCCCTTTGACGTAGAGCTGTTCAACAACATTGGACTTGGGTAAGTGGCAATCAACACACTCTGCGACAAAACCCTGGGAGTTATTACCGCCATGAATACTTTGCTCGAAGGTTTCTGCCATAGGTTGCATGGTATGGCATGAGCCACAAAATTCGTTGGTACTGAATGCATGTAGCACTTCAGTCGCTGGGAGGGCGAATAGCAAGCCTAGGCCTGTACCGGCCAAGGCAATGACGGCAATAACCGAGCGCTTCACTTGTTTGATTTGCTGAATTATTTTCATTGCGCCCTCAATTAAAGTTGGTTTGCTTTAACAACGCTGGCTTCGCACTGGGCGTCAGCGAGATAGGTTAGCCATATGTTGACAGGGTAGCTTTCGCCAGCAACGGGACGCTTTTTCAGATCCATCAACATAAAGTGCAAGCCACCTCTTTTGAGCACGGTTTTCCCATCCTTCTCCAGGAACAGTTTCGGGATACGTTGCATTTTCATAACGCCATCCTTCATTTCTGTTTTATGGATCTGCACATTGTCAGTTAATGCCGATATGTCCCCGCCGAGAATAGCCTCTGGAGAGGGCAAGCGAAGCGCTTTCACTTCTTCATTAACGGAATAGTCAGCGGTGAAAAAAAGGGCGGTGCGATTAACATTGGGTGCTGGCTCTACGATAACGCAGTCGCGGATGGTGACATCAGCTTGAGCGCATAGCGTTGTGAGCAGTCCTAGGCTAGCAATGAGTTTTTTCATAAAAGCTCCTTAAAAGTGAAAGTTCAGGCCGATGTTGATGCGATCGTTTTTGCTGTCTTCTGCGTACTCCGCTAGCTCAACAAAGGTGGTGAAATGTTTGTCGAACGCATAGCTGGCGTTCGCTAGGTAGAGGGTTTCGTTATTTTGGCTAGCATCGTCATAATCCTTGAATTGGGCTCCCAGCTTGAAGGTCACGTTATTGAGCTGATACTTGGTGGATAAGCCATAGACATTGCTGTCACCCGCAGGGTCGTCTTGGTTTAATTCAACCAAGCCAGCGAGATAGAAGTCTTTGAGTTGGTATGAGGAGACAAATGCGTAGCGGACATAGTCCTCGGTCGCATTGGCTGGAAGCTGCTTGTGGTGGGTGGATGCTCTATTTAAAGTCGCATTAAAGTTGCCCTTGTTATAAATCAGGCGTAAGCCGTAGACATCGACATTGTTGCCATTGCTGTCATTCGGGCTGATGATGGCTCCCTTAAATTGCAGCCCGTTCCAAATCGGTGTCCCGTAAGCAATTTGGTTGGTACCGTACACCCCCTGGCGATAGAGAGTTGAACCGCTCCAACGTTTCATATTGTTACTGTCAAAGATATCGACTTTTGAATACAAATCCTTGTAGGTACCGACGGTGCCATTGCCGAAATACAGAGAGCCAAGAGAGTGGTTAAGCAAAATGAGATTGGCTTCGCTCAGGCGGATGTCAAAATCTCGGTCTTGTTCTGTTTTTGCCGTTAGATCCCGGCCGTATTCCGCCTCAATGTTGTAGCGAATCCGGACTAAATCTGTTCGGTGGTGCCCAAGCAGGCCGAGTTGAACGCTCTGAATTTCAGATTGATAGTCTTTGTTGTCCTCCCATTTTATTTGGCCCAGAACATTGCCGTAGACCGACGGTGGTACAAACTCGCTGGCTAAAGCCGGCGTCGACAGCACGGCCATTGCACAGTAGAGCACTTTAGTTTTTACATCCATGAAATACTTACTCGAAAGGGTTAGATATGAAGAATTGTGTTGAATTATATCGAGTTGTTTTTTTTGCAATACGCAGGTCCGTAATGACTGCTATTCATAAAATGAATAGCGCATACGAGATCAAAAAAGGGGCAGGTTTTTCTGCTAATTAAGTGATGCACCGAGAATATTGAGGTGATAGTCAGTAAAATTCGATTGCACGGATGATAGGTACTTAACGCGAGGATTTAATGGATATTGAAGCGGTTAAAATGTTTGCCTTGCTGGCAAAAAAGCTCAATTACACGGAAACTGCTAAGGCGCTGGATGTGAGCCAGCCGACATTAAGCCGAAAGATTAAAGCGCTGGAACAAGACTTAAATGTCACATTGGTACACCGGCGGGGCAACAATATTAGCTTAACTCCGCAAGGGGAGGCATTTCTTGAGTCGGCAACAAAGATCCTCGATCTGATAGACCATACTGTCGAGCAACTGCATGTTGAAAGAAAGGGAATTAGTGGCCAGCTTCGAATTGGTTGCCTTCATCCTATGGCGCGCTTTCTGACCAAGTTTTTCCTACCGAGTTTTCATGAAAAGCACCCAAATATCCATATACACTTCCATACCTTGACACCCTGCACATTGACCTTGTTTGAGGACGTGGATTTGATGATTGCCCCGTTTTGGCTAAGCGATGAAAGTGTAGTTTGCCGAAAAGTGTCAACCTTTGTGCGCTGCTGTTACGCTTCACCGGCGTACTTGAAAAAGCAGGGGGTGCCGCAATTTGTCCATGATCTCGAGTTACACCAGTGTATTACCCAAACCAATACGCCGAACGTAGAACGTTATTGGAATTTGCAAAACCGTGACGGTAATAAAAGGCAAGTCGAAGTCTCTGGCGACATGACGACCAACTCGATTGATATCGCGATAAATCTAGCTCTGGGAGGTTTCGGGATTGGGTTGATACCGGCCAACCAGGTTCGAGAATATGTTGAGAGTGGTGAACTGGTTCGTTTGTTTGATGGTAACTGGTTCGAACAAGGAGAGTTGTTCATACTCTACAAGCAGAGTCTGCATACACCACAACGCTATAAAGTGTTCATCGAAGAGTTCGAGGCTTTTCACTACCAGTGGGGCTCTGGCTTGCACAATCTCGAATAACTATCTGGCATGTTAACCAATTATTTATGGATTTGCTTGCAAAGGATAGTTAAGGTGAATTCCTAGAAAGGGTAAGTTGGTTTCCGTAGTGATTTTTAAGACCGCAAGGAGAAAAGGTGAATAAGCTATTGTCTTTTGAAGCTTTGATGGTGCTCGATGCTATTGAGCGACGGGGAAGTTTCGCAGCAGCATCGGAAGAGCTAGGCAGAGCGCCTTCATCTTTGAGCTATCAGGTGCAGAAACTGGAGCAAGATTTAGATTTGGTTATTTTTGATCGCTCTGGTCATAAAGCCGTCTTTACCAAAGCGGGTCATCTTCTCCTCGAGAGGGGGCGTATGTTATTGACTGCCGCCGATGAAATGATCGCCGATGCCAGTGCACTGGCGCATGGTTGGGAGCTCGATATTACCATTGCCTACGATGGCCTGGTGAAGGTGGACACGTTTTTTCCGCTGGTGGATGGCTTGGCCCAGCAAAGCAAGACGCGAATTCGCTTCCAGGAAGAAATTTTGGCGGGCTGCTGGGAAGCGCTAGCGCAAGACCGTGCTGATATCCTCGTTGCTCCGGCCCCGAGCGTGGCACCACCGGAAGTCAAAACCCAGAGTCTGGGAACCATGGATGTTATTTGGCTGGCACACCCAGATCATCCCATTCATAAACATAAATACCCGCTGGATCCGCTTATTCGCAAACAATATCGCGGTATTGCCGTTGCTGATACGGCACGTAATCTACCGCCTATGACCTATAACATTCTCGATGATCAACCTTTGCTAACGGTTGGCTCAATGCATGACAAGTTACAAGCATTGAAGGCCGGGCTAGGTATCGCGACGATGTCGTATTGCCATGCTCAAGATGCCATAGAAAGTGGGGAGCTGGTGGTTATTGGAGATGATCCCGTCCAGGAGCTTGAATTGGTGATAGCTTGGAATCGTAGCCGAATGGGGAAAGCGAAGTCTTGGTGCATACAGCATATTACCTCGCTGTGGAATAAACAGGCTAACCACTAGTTGTTAGCCTGCCGCTGTCAGTGGTTTACTGCCTCTATTATTTAAGTGGCAGCAACATTTCAACGATACCGTCCTCCATTTGGATATCTATCTCGAAACCCACCTTTTGTGCCAGCATGACCATGCCTCGGTTAGAGGGCATGGTCATACCGGTAATGCGCTTTAGGCCCGCTTCTCGGCAATAGCGGATGATCTTATTCATTAATATACTACCCAGCCCGATCCCTTTGAGATCTGAACGCACAAGGATAGCAAATTCGGCTTCGATATTTTCTGGATCAGATAGAGCTCGTGTTACCCCTATTATTGACTCTTCCAATTTACCATTTTCATTTGTCGACGCCTTTACGGCAACAAAAGCCATTTCACGGTCGTAATCAATTTGCGTTAAGTTAGCCAATGCTTCATGGTTAAACTCACCAACATCAGAGAAGAAGCGCTTATACAGATCTTCAACAGAAACCTTGGCGATAAAATCGGCATGCTGAGGCTCATCTTCTGGCAGGATCGGTCGCAGCAATATCCGCTCGCCATTTTTGAGCGCAACTTCTTCCTCAAGCTCTTTGGGATAAGGGCGAATTGCTAGCTGTTTCTGGCGGTTACCCTCAAAATGGCGAATTGTCATCGAAGCGTCAATAACAGTCATTTCGTCGCCTGTCGCCAGCAACGGGTGTATATCGAAAGACTCTATCTCCGGGCAATCGATAATTAACTGAGAGGTTTTCACCAGCAGTCTGCACAGCGCGGGGATATCGATTTTGTCCGGTAGATTTCGCTGGGTAATTTTCCCTGTTTTAATGGCATTGATAACCATATAGCGGGCTAGCGCCATATTTAAAGGCGGGATGCCGACGGCGGCATTCTTATGAATGTCCCAATCTCCAGTATCTTCACCCAATAATATAACCGGACCAAAAATACTGTCGTGGTGAACCGATAACCGAAGTTCTTGTGAACCGGCGCGCTTGGCCATTCGCTGTACCAACAGACCGTCAATTCTGGCTTTCGGGTAGTCAAGCGATACACGGTCAAGAATCGCCTGTGCACCGTTGGCGACTTCCTCCGCGGTGCGTAAGTAAAGTAATACACCATGGACCTCAGACTTATGAGGAATATCGGGGGAGCGTAACTTTACTGCAACCGGGTAACCGATTTGGTTGGCAATATGGGCCGCTTCTGCAGGATCACTGGCGATCCAAGTAGGGAGAGTCTTAAAACCATAGGCTTCCAGAACCGGCCTGACATCATGAGTTTCAAGCTGGGTGACACCCTGAGCAAGCAGGTGGTTGACGACATCATGTACGTGACGCGGATTGGCCTTTGTCTCACCATACGAGACGGGGGTTTCCATCAGCTGCTTTTGGTTCCTGCGGTACTCAACCAAATGCATGAAGGCTGAAACTGCACTTTCTGGCGTGCGGTAAGCGGGATAACCCGCTTGGGTGAAAATCTTGCGTGATACGACCGCTTCATCTTCACCGGCCCAGTTAGTCAATATATTAAACTTTCGAGTCCTTGGATGGGCATTGAGCACTTCAACCAATCGTTGGGCGGTTTCGTTACCTTGAGCAATCGCAGAAGGTGAGTGCATGATCAATAAGGCGTCAAAGTCATCGCTGTCCAGAAGGATTTTGACTGCCTGTTCATAGCGGCTGATATCTGCATCACCGATGATGTCGATGGGGTTGGCCTTGGACCAGCACGAAGGCAATATGGCGGAGAGTTTGCTGGTGGTTTCGTCGCTTAATTGGGCAAGTTTCCCCCCCCGGTCAGCTAACGCATCAACGGCCATTATCGCAGGGCCACCGCCGTTGGTTAAAATGGCCAAGCGTTCACCACGCAGAGGCACTGAATGGGCAAGGGTTTCAACAGCAGCGAAAAGCTCGTGAGTGTTGTTGACTCGTAACATCCCTGAGCGACGTATGGCGGCGTCGTAAACGGCATCGAGTCCTGCTGGAGAGCCAGTATGTAAAAAGGCTGCAGCACTACCGGCAGGTGTTCTGCCACTTTTAACAACCAGGATCCTCCGGTTACGGGCAGCGGCCCGGGCTGCCGACATAAACCGTCTTGCATCTTTTACCGAGTCGATGTAAAGAAGGATGGCCTCGGTCTTACTGTCTCGGCACAGGTTATCAAGCAGTTCTGCAAAATTGATATCACAGGCATCACCCAGTGAGAGGAAAGTAGAAAAGCCAACATTTTTATTTTTTGCCCAATCCAAGATAGTGGTACATACCGCTGCCGACTGCGAAATAAAGGCAATATTTCCTTTGTTGGCCGGAATCGGCGAAAAAGAGGCATTGAGGTTAATCCATGGCAGGATAAGCCCCATGCTATTAGGACCGACCAATCGCATATTAAACTGGCTGGCCACGGTGAACATACGCTGCTCTTCTGTTTCACCATCAGTCACGATATTGGACATGCCTGCCGCGAGGACGATGGCAACCTTTACGCCTTTTTCTCCTAACTGTCTGATAACTTCAACATTACGGTGGGCATTGGTACAGACGATGGCTAAATCTGGAACACGAGGAAGGCTCTCTATAGTCGGATAAGCCAGGACACCAGCTACCGCATCGTACTTTGGGGTGACAGGCATGATAGGCCCATGGAAAGAACCTGACAATAGGTTGCGGATGACCACATTACCGGCCCGTTTGGGATTATCCGAGGCACCGATCACGGCGATTGACTTAGGTTTGAGCAGTTTGTCTAGTCCATCCATATCACACTCATTCGGCCAATGCTTTTCACTGAGTGTAACCGAAGCGACGGTGAGTTTCTGGCTAAAGTGTATGAGCTGTGATCAAAACCTATTATCAATAGATTAGGCAGGGCAGGTTAGAGTGGCAGGTCCTTTGCCACATGATTAATACGTTGGTGGGAGACAGTTAAATTTGGTACTTCGTTTTATCACCGATATCGTAGTGCATAGGCATTCGCCATTTAGAAAATGCCGCAACGGCAAGCAGGATGGCTCCCGTCATGCTAAATGCGATACTGATTTGGTTTTGGTCAAGTATCAAACAAAACCAGAAGCCAGCTAGAGCCAGAGGGGTTAACAACAACGGTTTTATTTGGAAACAAAAGTACTCTTTTATTGCAAGGGCGCTGAAAGAAAATAGCGCAGCCCCCAAAGCCAGTGGAGCCCAAAGTCCTGCCAGTAACCAGGTAACAGCGAAAAGGGCGCTGCCGAGGATTAGCCAACGGAAGCGTTTATCGTAGATGTGTACTGTCGTGGTAGCCAGAATGGCGGCAATAACAAGCGCCGTCGTGCCGGTTTCAACTTCCCAGGCCAGAATAGACAGAATTACGGCTGAGGCAGAAAGAGCAGTGCGATAAAGGATGACAGTTAACTTATCCAGAAGATCTAAATCACACTGAATATGAGTATCGGCCATGATGGACTCCAAAAATAAAAAAATGCAGTAATATTTTACCTTTAAATCCTGTGATGAAGGGCAGATAGTTATTGATCTATCTTAATCTTAGGCTTGAATGGTTGAATTTCCGACGGCAAAATGGCATAAGATTTTTTGTCTGGCAGAGAAATAATGAAAAAACTAGCCGTATTAGCCGTTGTTGCGGCGATTTCAGGGTGTGCTTCGGATTCAGGAAATACTGAAATAATCAGTTCATCAAAGCAGGAAATATATCATCAAGAGCAGCTGGAGTCTGAAACTCTTGCGAACTTGGCTGACTCAACCCTGTCCGATGAAGGGCGCGGTCCAGACCAAGCGACAGCCGCGGATATTATTAAAAAAGCAGCCGAAGAGGATAAAGCTGCGCAGCCACAATTAGCCAAGTCTGGCTACTCTATCCAGGTATTGGCACTGAGCCACAACAAAGGCTTCACTTCATATATGAATAAGCTGCCTTCCGATAAGCCTGTTTGGACTAATAAGAAGGAGCTCAATGGTATCCCTTGGTATACCTTGCTTTACGGGCAGTTTGAGACCAGAGAGCAAGCTCGTCAGGCACTGGATGCGCTACCCAATAACGTAAAAACGTACGGTCCTTTCATCCGTAGCTTGGACGAGGTGAAGGCCTCTCCAAGCCCTAAACTGACTCGCCTCAACTAGTGATAATGAGTTTATAAAGCAGCCACTTGGCTGCTTTTTTTATGGTGCGCCGAGCATGGCGTTGTTCTAGGAGGTGAAAGTCCTCTACGGGCTCAGTCGAGCGAGAACCGTTAGCCTATGCAAGGGTGTCCACCGTGAGGTGGGATCTGAAGGAAGCAAACGGCAAAAC
>NZ_PYME01000060.1:0-2529 GCF_003025515.1 Photobacterium gaetbulicola
GTGAGCTTACGAGAAGGTAGCGTGCAGGGGAGGTCCCGGCCACAGCCAGAACCTGTTTTGATTAGATATCGGACTGGTAATTCCAGGGTAAGAACTGTTCCGGATTGGCCATAACCTCGCTTTGCCGCCGTTGAACGGCATTAAAGTAATCCAGCACGTTGACACCGGCCTCGGCTGCCGTCGCTATCATCGCCATTACCACATCAGCAACGTGGGCTCCTTTGGTCGTTTTGTGGAACATGGCATTTTTTCGGTTACGCGCGACCAGTTTAAGCGCCTGTTCCGCCCGGTTATTGTCGAGTTGTGCGCCTTCCAAGCGGCAGAAGGCTGTCAGCCCTTCATAGTGTTTGTTGAAGTAGTTAATCGCTTTACCCAACCCACTGTTTTCTTCCACGCTACCATTGGTCAGCTCTGATTTACCCCAACTATGGATCTTCTTCATCATGGGAAGTGAAAGCTTTTTATGCCAGGCTAGCCGTTGTGTCGTGTTCAACTCTAGCTCTCTGGCTTCATCGTCATATCGCCAGATCTCCCCGTACCAGTTCAGTACCTGCTCAACCTCATCCGGGAACTGATTGAGGACCTCTGCGAACTGGCGTCGACCATGACTGTTGCACAGGCAATGCTCAACCTCGAACCCAAGTGACGGACGATTACTGGATAATGCATCACTCATAAGCAGAGGCTGGAGTGGCAAGTTTCGCTGACTCAGGATTTCATCGATAAACTCTCCGGCATGACCGATATTGGTTTGATACAGCACTATGTTGTGGCCATCAGACAGGGTAGCGACCAGACCAGAGCTGTAGACCCCGCTACGCTCGCGAGTCTTATCGCTGTTGCGTACGGGCTTTTCAATCGGAGTTTGATCTAAGATCCGGTTACTTGTGTCGTCCAGATAGTAATGCACAGCGTTAGCCGCTTTTTGTAGCAACAACGTGTAGATCGGTTGCAGGCTACTGGCAACCAATTCGGTCTGATCGAATACGCTAGAGGCGGTCAGTTTTACTCCCATTAAGGCCTGGATGCTCTCCTGACGATAGTAGGGCGCACCGGCAAAAAACTTGTGCAGTGCCATCAGGCTACGGGCACTGTAGCCATACTTTTGGCCCGGTTTACCATCCTCAACCACCTCATCGGGGAGCTTGGCAGTAAAATATTGGCCGCAGGCATTACAGCGCAACCGCTCCATGATGTGTTGTTCCGGGACGAATGGACTTTGTCCGGTAATCCGCAACAGGGTGGCAGGCTCATATTTGTACAGTTTACCTTGCTGACATTCAGGGCAGCGGTCCCCCTTGCTCAGGTCATCCAGTTTATGCTGAGTGATTTTCGGCTTGACCTGTGTGTTTGGCTTGGTGGCTCTGGGTCTCGGGCGCTTTTGGCTGCCTTTGCCCTTCTGACCAAGCAGGGTATCCATGGTCTCCGATGATCTGACCATGCCAACCAGCTTACGCAGCTTATGTAAGGTGATATCGTTATCGGACAGCCGTTCTTGCAGAGCTGCTAACGTTTTTAACGCCTTCAGCAGTATCTGGCAATCTTCCGGGCTCAGTGCCAGGTCATGCTCCTTCGCTTCCTGCACGCGCTGGATAAGTCCGTCAAGCTCTTCGCTGTCGATATCGGTAAACTCTTGCGTCACCTTATTTCTTGCCTCATAAGTTAGTGATGGAGTCCATTATTCCAGCGCCGCACGATCGGTCAAATTGATCGAGAGGATCAATAAGCTGATTGAGCAGAGTGTGCACATGGTCATAGTTTTTGCCAGCCAGACTGCCCTGTCAGCAAGGTTTTTAGCTGCTTAGCGGCCAGAGGCGTGACCTCATCCTGATGATGACGGGGCCAGTCCTGAAAGCGGCCCTTGGACAGGCGCTTGCTCATTAACCAGAAGCCGGAACCGTCATAGCATAGCGCCCGCAGCATTGTCCGACGGCGGTTGGTGAACACAAACAGGGTTCCGCTGCGAGGTTCTTGTTTAAGCTGATGGCGGCACAAAGCGGCAAATCCATCAATGCCGCAACGGAAATCAGCGGGTTTAGTGGCAAGCAGAATTTTGGTATCTGCAGTCAGGTGGATCATCGGTACTCTCCCGCTTCTTGCATTAGAACTCGCAGTAACCCAGGGGATATATCCCCGTAGATACGAATTTGACTTGAATTGGGCAAGGTTACCTGCAGGTTCAAGCCAGAGTTATGCTGTAAATCGGACTCAATCTGCAACGGGATAAAGTCAGGTACTGGACGCTCGGTCGGAAGCAGCTGGCGCCATGAATTAAGTTGGGTGGTACAGATCCGCAGTGCATTGGTGACCTGCCCGATTCGATACTCTTCGAGTAGCTCAAGAGCCAACAAGCGCAGTTGATCAGGGATATTGACGTGTTTGTTGGGGCGGGTTTGTCGCCAATGCTCAAAGGCGGCGATGGCTTGGCTCAGTTTGTCGTGGTTTTGCATAGTGCTGCTCCTCGTTTGGGTATGCACTAAGTAAACCAGAGCTGATTGGCTAAGTTGAGCTATGCCGTCGTAAGCTCAC
>NZ_PYME01000061.1:0-2455 GCF_003025515.1 Photobacterium gaetbulicola
CCGGAATCCCTTTCAACGTATTGATCTTCAACTTATTTGGTAACCTGTTTCCTATTTGGAGCAGGACTATGCCAGCAAAGAGGATTGCAATGCGTAAAATTCGAGACGTACTCAGGCTGAAACTGGATGCCAGGTTGTCGATTCGGCAAATCAGCGCAAGCACAAAAGTCAGCGTTGGTGCTATCCAGAAACTGCTCCAGAAAGCACAAGCACTGAATTTGACTTGGCCGCTTCCTGATTCACTGACAGATGAGCAACTGGCCCAACTGTTTTACCCCGAAGCCGATACGCGGGCCTCGAGCCGATATCAGGTTCCCGACTGGGCTGCTGTCCATCAAGAGCTGAAACGCAAGGGGATCACCAAGCAACTGCTGTGGGAAGAATATACCCAGCAATACCCCAACCGCTGCTACAGCTACTCGCAGTTCTGTGACCGTTACCTTCACTGGAATAAACAGCAAAGACGCTCCATGAGACAGCTGCATAAGGCCGGGGAAAAGTGCTTTATCGACTACTGCGGCCAGACGGTTCCCATTATCTGCCAGAGCACCGGTGAAGTCCGGCATGCCCAGGTGTTCGTTGCGGTTCTCGGCGCATCCAACTATACCTATGCGGAAGCCACAGAGTCCCAGTCATTACCGGACTGGCTGCAAAGCCATGTTCGGGCATTCGAGTTCTTCGGTGGTACACCGGAGATGTTGATCCCCGACAACCTGCGCAGTGGCGTCAGCAAAGCATGTCGTTATGATCCGGAACTCAACCCGAGTTATCAGCAGGTTGCTGAACATTATCAGGTAGCCGTCATGCCAGCTCGCCCTTATAAGCCCAAGGATAAAGCCAAGGCTGAAGTGGGTGTGCAAGTCGTCGAACGCTGGATCCTGGCACGCCTGCGCCACCACAGCTTCTTCTCACTGGCTGAGTTAAACCAGTGCATCAGGGCTTTGCTTGAAGAGCTGAACCAGAAGCCGTTCAAACAGTTACCCGGCAACCGCAAAGAGGCCTTCGAAAAGTTAGACCGGCCAGCCCTCAAGCCCTTACCGTGCACGCCTTACCGCTATGTTGCGATCAAACAGGTAAAGGTGAATATCGACTATCATATCCAGTATGAACATCACCACTACTCAGTTCCGCACCAGTATGTTGGTGAGAGGCTGGAGCTGCATGCCGGAGAACGGCTAATCCAGCTCTATTACCGCCAACAGCTCGTCGCTTCCCATCCCCGGAAACGCTATCCCGGCATAACAACCGATGAAAGCCACATGCCGAAACGCCATCAGAAACATCAGCAATGGACGCCCGGTCGCCTCAAGCGGTGGGCTAGCGCCATCGGGCCAGATACCCTGCAATGGGTCAGCGAACGTATGGAAGAAAAAGCCCACCCGGAACAAGCCTACCGTCTGTGCCTCGGGCTACTCAGCCTGAGCCGACAGTATCCAGCCCAGAGGCTCAATACCAGCTGTAAACTTGCCAACCAGGAAGGTCTGGTCAAGCTCCGGCAAATCAAATCAATCCTGGCGAGCAACCGTGATCAGCTATCCGAGCAGGAAGATGGCAACCCATGCTTGCCCCAAGATCACGAAAATATCCGCGGGCCCCATACCTTCCACTAGGAGAATGCCATGACACAGCAAACACTCAACCGGTTACGGGAGCTAAAGCTCAGCGGGATGGCAGAGGCACTGGAGCGGCAGCAAGAACAGCCTGGCACTTATGAGGAACTCTCGTTCACCGAGCGGCTGAGCTTGTTGGTCGAACAAGAGCAGTCAGTCCGGCAGCAACGCAAGCATGACCGGTTGATCCGGCAAGCCAAGTTCAAACTTAATGCCACCGTTCAGGAGATCGACTACCAGCACCCACGCAATATCGAACGTTCACGCATCGCCCGGTTGGCGCAACGGGACTGGCTTGACCGGGGGCAGAACCTGCTGATCACCGGGCCATGTGGCAGTGGTAAGACTTATCTCGGCTGCGCTCTTGGCCATAACGCCTGCCTGCAAGGCTATAGCGTTCGTTATTACCGGACTTCAAGGCTACTGCTGGCCCTGACCCAGTCAAAAGCTGACGGCACATACCATAAGCTACTGGCCCAGCTTGCCAAAGTCCGCTTGCTGATCTTGGATGACTGGGGACTTGAACCGCTGAAAGCCGCGCACCGTAACGACCTGATGGAAATCATGGATGATCGTTATGCTCAGGCCTCAACTGTGCTAATCAGCCAGTTACCGACTGATCAATGGTACGCACAAATCGGTGACAACACGCTGGCAGACGCTATCTTGGATCGCCTGATGCACAATGCTCACAGGCTGCAACTAAAGGGAGAATCAATGAGGAAAAAGCTCGGAACGTTGACGGAAGATGAACACTTAAGCTAAAAAACAACTGTCGTGATACGTTGAAAAGTTAAGTGTTCACGTTCAGCCGGAATCGGTGTTCAACTTCGCCGGAATACGCA
>NZ_PYME01000062.1:0-1774 GCF_003025515.1 Photobacterium gaetbulicola
CTCAAAGGCGGCGATGGCTTGGCTCAGTTTGTCGTGGTTTTGCATAGTGCTGCTCCTCGTTTGGGTATGCACTAAGTAAACCAGAGCTGATTGGCTAAGTTGAGCTATGCCGTCGTAAGCTCACTTTGTGCCAAGCGCTTCATGGCTTGCAGTATTAAAGTTAAATGTCGGACCAAAGCCATGCGTCCACACGCCGCCAACCGCTTCTGTCGGTGAGAAAAAAAACGTCGAATTGATATCCCCAAGACCTGATTCACTTTCACCAGCACGAGTAACATCACTTTGAGAAATAATAGGAATAATGGTTCGAGTAATTAGATTCCAATCCTTGGAAAGTTCGAATGGAATAATAGGCTGTATATTCGTTGTATGCCTAGTCCCCTTATTTGGACCTACATTTTCACTGTATTCATACTGAATCGGAATCCAATAGCTGGTAGTCAACGGGTTCACTGCTGATTGAGCCGCTTGCTGCTCTTTGGTCTTAATTTCTTCTGATGAGTAAACATTGGCAGAAAGAGCTGCTGTAAAAACAATCAACAGCGTCATATGATGATTTTTCATCTTATATCCAGTTATATTTATCGCTAAGTAATTTTAATTAGGATTTAATCCATATTCTTATAATTAGCGGTATTTCTAGAAGGGAAATTATTAAGAGGCAGTATTACTGCCTCTTATTAACCATTTAGTTTATTTTCTCTAGGTCGCCCAACATCCAGGTTTTATAGAAGTCTTTTGTTTTTGGCCCATACAGGCGGAACAGTAAGAAGAAATCTTCACCATTGGTCGGCACCCAGTTTTCTTCCATTCCTTCTGGCGCCTTGGGACCAAAGTAAATGTCGTAAGAGCCATCGCCATTCACTTTCATCGTATCTTGGTTGCGAGAAGACAAGCCGACACGATCCACGTTCTTGACGAAGTTTTTAGTCTCCATGCTATAAACAATCACTGACCAGAAATCTTTTACCGGCGTATCCTTCGGAACATTAAGCTTGTACGTCGATTCACCATCTAACATGTCACCATTACTGTCTTTCACGCCAGTAAGATAGAATGTTTCCCCGCCAAACTTCTTAGGCAGGTAAGTGACGTAGAAATACGAACTCGCTCGCTTATCAACAAGCACTTCGTTTTCTTCTTCAAAGGTAAACCCTTTGTATGGTTGGTCACCAAAGTTCCAAAATGCCCAATTTGATAGCGGCTGACCTTCTTTATCTCGCCACAACGGTGAGATAGTATCACCATCTGTGACAAAGCGTTTTTGCATATGAGCATATGCTAGCAACAAGCCCTCTCTCATTGCATTCAGCTGCTTCTCAGTAGGATTAAATGGCTTCCCTTTCTCTATCCCAAGATCCTTAAGTAGAGAAACCATCACTTTGTCTTGTTCGCGAATTGGGTTGTTTTGCACAACATCATTCACATCTTCGAAGAAGGTCTCGTTGTAGTAAGGCAAACAGTCATAATCAACATTTGTGGCGTTGAGGTAATCTGTTTCAGGTGGATTAGAGGCATCTTTCAGCTCATAGATTTTAATGCCTTTTGCATAATCCCCTGCGTCTTTATCGGTCGCACCATTATATAAGCGTGGGCGAAACGCAAAGCCATAATCCAACGTCTCTGTTTCATAAACAATGTAACCTTTGTAGTGGTCAAGTAAAATTGGCCACGGTTTTAGAGTCATTCCAGAATAACCGTTCTGACTCATTTGGCGTCAGACCACCGTTATATTGATGTGGCCTGATCTCGCTGTAATATCCTGTGATGTACT
>NZ_PYME01000063.1:0-1660 GCF_003025515.1 Photobacterium gaetbulicola
ACCCGGATTGTGCCACCCTTTTTACCAGAGCAGAACTACAACGAGGACAATACAGAGTAGAGTTGTGACGGTGTTTCAGTGAGTTTACATGGTCGCGAGTCGTCAGAGTTGTAGTTGAAACATAAGCTTGGATCGACTGAATTATGTACTGTTCATCATTTGAGTCTAATTCTAATACCCTAAATGATTTTATATACCGACCCAAACCGCTATTCATAACATTTGAAGGTAAAGGTGTTCGTAGACTACAATCACCACTAAAATATACAACTGTTTTAATTAGCCTTTCATCAATATTCAAAAATTCAGAAAGGACTTTTTTTTGTCTATATGTTTGCCTAAGTGGATTTTGAAACCTAAATTTCTTTCCATATAATGATTGTGTCCATTGAACTGCGCGTTCATCACCAAAAATCCAACCTTTAATATTTTTGGTTTCAACAATAAACAATCCGTACTTAGACACGATTAGATGATCAATCTGTGCTGTACCGTTATGTGACGGCAATATTAGATCATGAAAACGAGTATAAGTGCCTTTATCAAGAGAAAGCCAAATATTTAATGACGTTTTCTTCTCACCAAACCAGCCCTTAAAGATATTAAACATTATCAGTTCAACCTATTACTTGATATTTTTAAACAGTAACTTAAAAGTAACCAACAAAGACTGAAATTAAATTCTTAGCAATTTCTCTTTGCGTTTTTTAAACTCTTTCTCACTGATAACACCATCTGTATAAAGCTGATACAATCGTTCAATTTCACCTGCTACTTCAACCCCTTGCATTGATTTTTGGTTTCCAACAAAACACCATATTAGAGCTAAAAACCATCCAATACCCAAGAATAAGCCACCAAACAAATTTAAAAGTAAAATTGCTGTCCTATGAGGGTGGTAGCGTTTTCTTGCAATAATTGTCGGCAAGAAAAAAAGATAGCCAAGGATTATAAGCATGATTAGCATTATGAATAATGATAAGCCGTCATCCGTGTTATCCACTTCGGTGCTACTAGAGTCTTCATCCCATGCGAGTTGGCTTTGTGGGGGTTGGTTTAAAGACGTTTCTACTGGTTTAAGATCCTTAAGGTTTCTATTAATACAAGAAGACCATACGCTAGGGCCCAATGAGCGAGGACATGACTGATTTAACCAAGCACGATCAGCCTCGCTTAAAGAGTTCACTGCATCAATAGGAAAGCCGCTATTGAAAACTCTCATATTTCGATTCACACATGAAGCCCAAACTGATGGCCCAAGGCTTCGGGGACAGGTAGATTTAACCCAATCACGCTGCCAATCAGGTATTTTCTCTAGTTTCTTGTCAGGGAAATTATTGCTTATTGCTTTAGCGTTTCGCTCGAAACAGGAGTGCCAAACAGAGGGCCCCAGAGAACTGGGACACGAATCGCTAACCCACTGCCTGTAGTCTGGGTGGATTTGTTGTAATTTAGACTCTAGAGTACTTGCAAGTACGATTGAAGACTGCGAAATAAACAAAAAAAAGACTATGAACGTTCTAAGCATATTGTCGCTTGTAATCTGTGCTGTAAAAGAATCGGCGCATACTATCAAAACAAGAAAGTGACGCATGGAATTAACACATTTAGCATCACAACTTATCATTTTGTTACCATTGGAGAATGGTAAGAATTTACA
>NZ_PYME01000064.1:0-1547 GCF_003025515.1 Photobacterium gaetbulicola
ATAATGGAATGGTCGCCCCTCTCTCAGCCGTCTACTATGGCGGTAACTGCGGGAAAGGAGAACGAGCATGACGATGACAACTGTCGGTATCGACTTAGCGAAAAACGTATTCCAGCTTCATGGGGTTGATCAGCATGGTAAGACCGTACTGAAAAAGAAACTGAAACGACATCAACTCTCCACCTTCTTCGCTAATGTAGAGCCCTGCCTGATTGGAATGGAAGCTTGCAGTGGTGCTCACTTCTGGGCTCGGACTTTAGGGAACCTGGGCCATACCGTGAAGCTAATGGCCCCTCAGTTTGTTAAGCCCTACGTCAAAACCAACAAAAATGATGCCGCAGATGCCGAAGCCATTTGTGAGGCGGTAACCCGGCCGAACATGCGCTTTGTCTCGATAAAATCACCGGATCAGCAGGCATTGCTTTCCCTTCACCGGGCCAGGGCCGGTTTTATCAAAACCCAAACTGCACAAATCAACCAAATCAGGGGACTGCTGACCGAGTTTGGGATTGTCCTGCCTACCGGTAAAGTCGCGATACACAAACATGTCCCCACCATCTTAGAAGATGCCGAGAACGCCTTGCCCGATACGTTCCGCCAGGTGCTGTCACGACTCTATGATCATTTAACCGAACTGAGTGAGCATATTGAGCAATTTGACCAGTCACTCAAAGCACACTTCAAGCATTGCGAACTGAGCCAACGGATAGCGTCACTACCAGGCATCGGCCTGATCAGTGCCACCGCGATCGTCGGCACCATTGGTGACGGCTCTGAATTCAAAAACGGGAGGCAGCTGTCCGCCTGGCTAGGACTGGTTCCCCGACAACACTCCAGCGGGGGTAAAAATATCTTACTCGGCATGAGCAAGCGAGGCGATGCCTACCTCCGAACCCTGCTCATTCACGGCGCCCGCTCCGTCCTGATAGCCAGAAGTCACCAGGTACCGCCAGAGAGTTGGTTGGGCGGGCTTATCAACCGGCGCAATAAAAACGTGGCGGCGGTAGCACTGGCCAACAAAAATGCCCGGACGTTATGGGCAATGCTGACACGTGGCGAAGACTACAACCCCAAGCGGTACCCGGATGCCTTTGCCGGGTAATTTCGTCAAACAGGGCTGTATTTAACATATGATACCTAATCCGCACCACGAAAAAATTTTCGCGACAAAAAGCGGCTGAACAAGGTAAAAACCAATGAAAACAGAGTGACTTTAGAGCCTGATAGCACGTTGTAAGAATGTTATCAGTGTTACCAACAGACTGTCGGCGAAATCCGACGGTGAAGCAGGCAAAAACATACCCAAACCGATTGCTAGAGGTAAACACGATTTAAAGGCCAAACAGGTAAGACCGAGACTCAATGAACCTGCATTTAACATGGCATAGTGATTTTGCTAATGCGTCATTATGATAAGGCTTGGGTCAGCGGAATCCTTTAGGGACAGCGGCATACATGCCGAACTAAGTCCGGATGTATGACTGCAATCTTAACCAGTTTGATTTTTTAGAGCGTGGGTACTTGGCAAACCGGGGCGACCATGTATG
>NZ_PYME01000065.1:0-1473 GCF_003025515.1 Photobacterium gaetbulicola
TAAAACGCAGTCATATCGTTAAGGAGGTGATCCAGCCCCAGGTTCCCCTAGGGCTACCTTGTTACGACTTCACCCCAGTCATGAACCACACCGTGGTAAACGCCCTCCCGAAGGTTAAGCTATCTACTTCTGGTGCAGCCCACTCCCATGGTGTGACGGGCGGTGTGTACAAGGCCCGGGAACGTATTCACCGTGGCATTCTGATCCACGATTACTAGCGATTCCGACTTCATGGAGTCGAGTTGCAGACTCCAATCCGGACTACGACGTACTTTCTGGGATTCGCTCACCATCGCTGGTTGGCAGCCCTCTGTATACGCCATTGTAGCACGTGTGTAGCCCTACTCGTAAGGGCCATGATGACTTGACGTCGTCCCCACCTTCCTCCGGTTTATCACCGGCAGTCTCCCTGGAGTTCCCACCCGAAGTGCTGGCAAACAAGGATAAGGGTTGCGCTCGTTGCGGGACTTAACCCAACATTTCACAACACGAGCTGACGACAGCCATGCAGCACCTGTCTCAGCGTTCCCGAAGGCACTCCTCTATCTCTAAAGGATTCGCTGGATGTCAAGAGTAGGTAAGGTTCTTCGCGTTGCATCGAATTAAACCACATGCTCCACCGCTTGTGCGGGCCCCCGTCAATTCATTTGAGTTTTAATCTTGCGACCGTACTCCCCAGGCGGTCTACTTAACGCGTTAGCTCCGAAAGCCAGTGTTCAAGACACCAACCTCCAAGTAGACATCGTTTACGGCGTGGACTACCAGGGTATCTAATCCTGTTTGCTCCCCACGCTTTCGCATCTGAGCGTCAGTCTTTGTCCAGGGGGCCGCCTTCGCCACCGGTATTCCTTCAGATCTCTACGCATTTCACCGCTACACCTGAAATTCTACCCCCCTCTACAAGACTCTAGCCTGCCAGTTCCAAATGCTATTCCGAGGTTGAGCCCCGGGCTTTCACATCTGGCTTAACAAGCCGCCTGCATGCGCTTTACGCCCAGTAATTCCGATTAACGCTCGCACCCTCCGTATTACCGCGGCTGCTGGCACGGAGTTAGCCGGTGCTTCTTCTGTCGCTAACGTCAAACACATGCGCTATTAACGCATATGCCTTCCTCACGACTGAAAGTGCTTTACAACCCGAAGGCCTTCTTCACACACGCGGCATGGCTGCATCAGGGTTTCCCCCATTGTGCAATATTCCCCACTGCTGCCTCCCGTAGGAGTCTGGACCGTGTCTCAGTTCCAGTGTGGCTGATCATCCTCTCAGACCAGCTAGAGATCGTCGCCTTGGTGAGCTCTTACCTCACCAACTAGCTAATCTCACCTGGGCTAATCCTGACGCGAGAGGCCCGAAGGTCCCCCTCTTTGCTCCGAAGAGATTATGCGGTATTAGCCATCGTTTCCAATGGTTATCCCCCACATCAGGGCATATTCCCAGGCATTACTCACCCGTCCGCCGCTCGCCGCCCATAA
>NZ_PYME01000066.1:0-1310 GCF_003025515.1 Photobacterium gaetbulicola
CTCAGGAATCCCCACAAAAATTCCTTATTGCTCAATAAGTAGACACGCACCTTGCCTTCTGATCTAATGAATTCACCACAAAAACAAAAAGAAGAAAACAAGATGCGTGATATTCAGATACTACACGATTCCCTTAGAGAACAATGCCCTAGCATTCACAAAAAGCGACTCAATTCACTGATGGATTCGGTGAAAGCACTGCTAAATAACGATGCGCTGACCCTAACATTACTTGGCAGATCACTACCTTCTAAAGCAAAAACCAAGCACTGTATAAAACGGGTTGACCGTTTATTGGGAAACGGTCATTTACACCGCGACAGACTTGATATTTATCGCTGGCACTGTCACCAAATATGCTCAGTTAACCCACAGCCGATTGTCCTCGTCGACTGGGCCGATATCCGGGAGTACAAACGCCTCATGGTACTCAGGGCATCCGTTGCCGTAGAGGGACGTTCCGTTACCCTTTTCGAGCAATCCTTTACCTTTAAACAATACAACTCGCCCCGTAGTCACCAAATATTTCTTGATAACTTCAAAGCTGTTTTACCCTCGCATGTCATACCCATTATTGTCACAGATGCCGGTTTCAGGAACACCTGGTTTCGGCAAGTAGAGGCTATGGGTTGGTGCTACCTAGGACGCGTTCGCGGTGATGTAAATACCTTTTATAACAAACAATGGCATCACATTAAGCAACTGTTTAAAAAGGCAAATAATAAACCCAAGTACATTGGATTGACCCAACTGGCAAAACGAAAACCATTACTCTGCCACCTGCATCTCTTCAAAAAAGAAACGCCAAGAAAACGCAAAGACAGACCCAGAGGTCGAGAGCACTTTACAGCACAAGCCGTTCATAGAAAATCAGCAAAAGAACCTTGGCTGCTCGCCACCAACATCCCAACCGACATCTTCTCTTCCCGCTGTATCGTCCGCATCTATGAAAAGCGTATGCAGATTGAAGAGACTTTCCGTGACCTGAAAAGCCCTCAATATGGCTTTGGCCTGCGACAAAGCCGAACCAATGACCCAAAGCGGCTCGATGTCCTGTTGCTAATCGGCCTTCTCACCTTCATGATCTATTGGTGGTTCGGCATTGCTGCCGAACATGCCGGTTGGCACCGCCACTTCCAGGCTAATACGATAAAAAAGAGACGAGTTTTATCCTTCGTCAGACTAGGAAAAGAAGTCTTTCGACGGCTGGAATATCACATTACAAATTCAACATTACGCTGGGCACAACAAGAGTTAATTATGATGGCAAGGAGCAATTATCATGCGTGAATTTTGTGGGGATCCTCCAG
>NZ_PYME01000067.1:0-1258 GCF_003025515.1 Photobacterium gaetbulicola
TGTAGTGGTCAAGTAAAATTGGCCACGGTTTTAGAGTCATTCCAGAATAACCGTTCTGACTCATTTGGCGTCAGACCACCGTTATATTGATGTGGCCTGATCTCGCTGTAATATCCTGTGATGTACTGTGTGATTGAACGCTGTGCCTGACCAAAACTCTCATATCCTATTGATGGTACCCATTCTGTTTTTAAGCTTCGGAAGAATCGCTCCATCGGGCTGTTATCCCAACAATTTCCTCGACGGCTCATGCTTTGCTCAATCTGATATCGCCAGAGTAGTTGCCGAAATTTCAGACTGGTGTAATGCGAGCCTTGATCACTATGGAACATAACATTTTTCGGCTTCCCTCTTGCCTCAAAAGCCATTGATAGCGCTTTACCCGTTAAGTTGGTATCCGGCGATAGAGACATTGCCCAACCGACGGGTTTTCTTGCAAAGAGATCAATAACCACGGCTAAATAAGCCCAGCGCGTTCCAACCCAAA
The DNA here is from genome assembly GCF_003025515.1 of Photobacterium gaetbulicola. Taxonomy (NCBI): domain Bacteria; kingdom Pseudomonadati; phylum Pseudomonadota; class Gammaproteobacteria; order Vibrionales; family Vibrionaceae; genus Photobacterium; species Photobacterium gaetbulicola. The sequence goes on from NZ_PYME01000067.1 coordinate 488, forward strand.
CATACGTGACATCACCGCACCAGACTTGGTTCGGCTCCGTCACGGCGAACTGGCGGTCTAATTTATTAGCTACTTCAACGTGTTCTTGAGTAGCTTTCTTGTAAGCATGCTTAGGCAACTGACAACTCACTAAGCCAAGATTTTTCATTAACTTACTAGCACGATAACGGCTCAGTGGTATTCCTTTTGCCGTAACGATCTCTGCGATAGTTCGAGCCCCCGCAGAGCCATTACTGATGCGGTACGCGGCTTTAACTTCGCTACATAACTCGACGAAATCAGAATTAATCGCCTTGGGGCGGCCAGACCAATATTTGTAACTGCTTCGATGGATGCTGAACACATCACAAAGTGTAGATACACTGTGGCTCTGCTTGAGCTTCTCGACTAGCGAGAATTGTTCAGCGAGTCGGACATCAAGAGAGCTGTAGCCTTTTTTAATATTTCATTATGTTCTTCGAGGCGAGCCAGTTTCTTCTTTAACTCACGGATCTCGATTTGTTCTTGCGTCATCGGGGAAGCTTTAGGTGAAACTCCTTGCCGCTCTTCTTTGAGTTGGCGAACCCACTTATCCATGGTGGATTTACCGACATTCATTGCCTTGGCTGCTTCAGCTACCGAGTAGCCCTGGTCAAGAACCAACTGCGCGGCTTCAAGTTTAAACTCGGGGCTAAATGTTCTTCTACTGCGTTTTGTCATTGCGTCACCTGTTAACTTCTGAGGCGATGATATCACCTCTTATCAGGTGGCCAAATTAACTATGCCACTACA
>NZ_PYME01000068.1:0-1244 GCF_003025515.1 Photobacterium gaetbulicola
ACGTAGATTTGGCAGTCGTCTGCATATCGGCAGAACTTATGCCCTCTTCGTTCAAGCTCTTTATCCAACTCATCTAATACGATATTTGATAGCAGCGGAGATAATGGGCCACCCTGTGGTGTCCCTCGTTGCCTCTGCTCGACTAACCCGTTTCGCATTATGCCTGCCTGTAGGTATGACCTGATCAGCTTCAGTACCCGTTTATCTGTGATATCTTTCGATAGCCTGTGCATCAGCCTATCGTGGTTCACGGTATCGAAGTATTTCGCTAGGTCAACATCGACTACATAACCCCGCCCCTCCCTGATGTAGTGGCTTGCTGCCGCCAGAGCATGGTGGGCACTACGGTTGGGCCTGAACCCGTAACTGCTGTTGGAGAACTTAGGTTCGTAGATATCTGTCAGGACTGATGTGATGGCCTGTTGGACAATCCTATCAAGTACCGTTGGGATACCTAGCTGCCTCACTCCCCCACTAGGTTTAGGGATTTCTACACCCAAGACGGGTTGGGGTTGATAGCTACCGTCCAGAAGGCTCTGGCGGAGCGCTTGCCCATTGGAAGACTGCCGAAGCACCGAGATAGTGGCTGCTATGTCGAGTTTATCAACCCCAGCACATCCCTTGTTCTTCTTTACTCTTCTCAGGGCTTGGTTCAGATTCGTTGATGAACAGATCTGCTCCATCAACTGAGTTGAGGTCACCAAGACTCGTCCTCCTGTCTACGCCAAACATGCTTGTCATTCTTCGTAGCCATGAGCGTCACTTGCGGTGTTGCCCATTGGTACGTAGAGATATTGTTCATCTTGCTATGACTCCACATGATTGAGTGTCTAGTGACTGCTTCTTGATATATTCAGTTCCGGCCTTCCCTTGGGTTGTACTTCCCCAAGGTACTATGCCTTCTGCTGACTTCTTATTAACCGTCACGCAGCATCACTGCTGCACTAGTCTCGTCCGAGACAGCTAATAAGATCTCCCGAGGTAAGACGTTGTTCTTTCACTTGGTTGTGCCTGATTTACCCGTACACACTTCCCGTCGAGGCATTGGGCTATTCTATATATGGCTAGGTTACCCAAGTTGTACTGGCCTACTATCAGATTTCTGTTCGTCACAACCAAGTTTTGCCGTTTGCTTCCTTCAGATCCCACCTCACGGTGGACACCCTTGCATAGGCTAACGGTTCTCGCTCGACTGAGCCCGTAGAGGACTTTCACCTCCTAGAACAACGCCATGCTCGGCGCAC
>NZ_PYME01000069.1:0-1233 GCF_003025515.1 Photobacterium gaetbulicola
TGAAGTCATTGATGCCATGCTTCCGGGAAAAGCCTCTAAGCTTCAGATAGTAAGGAATCGTACCCCAAACCGACACAGGTGGTCGGGTAGAGAATACCAAGGCGCTTGAGAGAACTCGGGTGAAGGAACTAGGCAAAATGGTACCGTAACTTCGGGAGAAGGTACGCTGCCGGCGGTGAAGAGACTTGCTCTTGGAGCTGCTGGCAGTCGCAGATACCAGGTGGCTGCAACTGTTTATTAAAAACACAGCACTGTGCAAAATCGAAAGATGACGTATACGGTGTGACGCCTGCCCGGTGCCGGAAGGTTAATTGATGGGGTTAGACTTCGGTCGAAGCTCTTGATCGAAGCCCCGGTAAACGGCGGCCGTAACTATAACGGTCCTAAGGTAGCGAAATTCCTTGTCGGGTAAGTTCCGACCTGCACGAATGGCGTAATGATGGCCACGCTGTCTCCACCCGAGACTCAGTGAAATTGAAATCGCAGTGAAGATGCTGCGTACCCGCGGCTAGACGGAAAGACCCCGTGAACCTTTACTACAGCTTGGCACTGAACATTGACCCTACATGTGTAGGATAGGTGGGAGGCTTTGAAGCGCAGTCGCTAGATTGCGTGGAGCCGTCCTTGAAATACCACCCTTGTAGTGTTGATGTTCTAACGTCGCCCCGTTATCCGGGGTGCGGACAGTGCCTGGTGGGTAGTTTGACTGGGGCGGTCTCCTCCCAAAGCGTAACGGAGGAGCACGAAGGTGGGCTAATCACGGTCGGACATCGTGAGGTTAGTGCAATGGCATAAGCCCGCTTGACTGCGAGAATGACGGTTCGAGCAGGTGCGAAAGCAGGTCATAGTGATCCGGTGGTTCTGTATGGAAGGGCCATCGCTCAACGGATAAAAGGTACTCCGGGGATAACAGGCTGATACCGCCCAAGAGTTCATATCGACGGCGGTGTTTGGCACCTCGATGTCGGCTCATCACATCCTGGGGCTGAAGTCGGTCCCAAGGGTATGGCTGTTCGCCATTTAAAGTGGTACGCGAGCTGGGTTTAGAACGTCGTGAGACAGTTCGGTCCCTATCTGCCGTGGGCGTTGGATGATTGAGAGGGGCTGCTCCTAGTACGAGAGGACCGGAGTGGACGAACCTCTGGTGTTCGGGTTGTGTCGCCAGACGCATTGCCCGGTAGCTAAGTTCGGAATCGATAACCGCTGAAAGCATCTAAGCGGGAAGCGAGCCTC